>JAFYYO010000329.1 GCA_017557475.1 Bacteroidaceae bacterium | reverse complement strand
CTCCACATCTGTTCGCAAGAGCGCTTCCACGCGTTGCTGCTCGATGGCAGAGGGGTTCTTTATCTCGAGACTATGGAACAGGCTCAGCTTGTAGTTCTTCAGCCTTCCAGCTCCCATCACCACCTCCGTAGCGTTCTGCTTTACCGCTAGCTCGTCGAAAGCCGACTGTATAGACAGACCCTTTTGAGCCTGCACATCCATGCACAAGCCCAGGAGAATCAATATGATGGGAAGCAACCTTTTCATCGCTCTTTTAGTGATCGAGAGGATTAAACATTTCAGCCATTTGTCTTTGCATCAACAGAGAAGCATCAGCCTCTACATCCTGACCAGCCACACGCACATCGCTGATGTTATACTGCTGATACTGATACCATCCCAAAAACATAGCAATAGCGAGACAAGCCGCTACGGCGATGGCCTTGAGACTCACCACTCTTTGAGAGGGGACAGAAGAAGCTTTGCGGCACATTTGCAGATAAGCCATCGTAGCCCTCACCTCGTCGAACTGCGGGTCTTGGCCCTCCTCGCTACAAACGAACCTTCGCAGCTCAGCCTCCTCCCTTTCCGTCGTCTCAGCAAGGAAATACCGCTCCGCTAAATCTTCCCAATATGATAATTTATACTTCATACTTCATACATCATACATCATACATCAGCCCTCAGCCTTCATACATCAGCCCTCATACATCAGCCCTCATACATCAGCCCTCAGCCTTCAGCCCTCAGCCTTCAGCCCTCTTATATTCTTCCCTAATTATCTTCCTTGCTCTGCTCAGTTGCATTCTGACGGCTGTTTCCTGCATGCCCAGCCTTTCGGCAATCTCGCTATAGGTCTCGTCCTCGAGGTCGTGTCGCGTAAGGATGTCCTGTTGCAGAGGCGTAAGCCGGGTTTCTATCAGATGCTTTATTCTCAGGAAAGTGTCATCCACACCATTCTCAGTAGGTTGCACCGTGATCTGAAGGTCGGCAGACGAAACCTTCGGATGTCTCTTCTCGCTTCTCCAGAGACTGATTTGCCGATGTCGCGTAGCTTGAGAGAGCATCCACTCGCCTTCCGCAGCCGAAGCAGGATCGTAATTGCCGCCCCAGAGCTTCAGGAAAGCATCGTTCAGGGCATCCTCCTGCGCATGTGAAAGACCGTATCGCAACCGCTGTTGCAACTTTTCGTAGGCAGCTATCAGGAAGTTTTTGCTCATTTAGTTCACATGCTCACACTTATATAACGCCAAAGGCGACGATTTGTAACAAGAAAACTGATATTTTTTTCCTTAAAGTACGATTTCGTTGCATTCTGTTGCAAAAATACGAATTATTTTTCGAACAACAACAAAACCGCCCTGAAAAATCAGAGCAGTTAAGTCATTTAGAGCGGCCCGAAGCCGAGGCACGAAGTCGTTATAGACCCCCTCTAACTCCCCCATTAGGGGGAGAACTTAGAGAAGTCCCATGCAGGAAGTTACTCCCAAGCTGGTCAGGATAGCCGTCAAAATGGCGATTATCGTCTGGATGATGAATTTCCAAGTGTCCTTTTTCATAGTAGTTTTCGTTTTTAATTGATTTATGCCTTTTGGGCATTTGACAGAGGTAGCCAGTAATTTTAATTGCTGGTAGGTGGATGCTGTGTAGATGGATGCATGCCGTAGGTATGCGACAGGGCTTCGTGGGGTTGCGTACCTAAAGGCACGCCCGTTTGCCTGTCCCCTGGTTCCCAGCCATTAAAATGGCAGGCTACCTTTGTCATGCCCCGCTGGGGCAGTCCATAGGTTAGTTGTTAGAGGTTACCCCACCCCTCGCTTCGCTTTGCCATTGCCCCCGTCGAGCAGAGCACTGCTCTCCCCTCACTCGGGGACAGAGCCACATTTAGTGGCTCCTCAAAAGCCCACTCGTTCGCCCCTTAAAAGGGAGGGGAGTTTGGGCGGCTGAACTCTCCGCCCCTGTAGGGGCAATTGCCCGTTGGTAGCGGAGCAATTGGGGAGCTTGCGACGGGGGTAAGTGGTCGAAGACCGAGGTGGGGACATTTCAGAGTTCAGAGTTCTGAGTTCTGAGTTCAGATGTAAGAGCATTCAAGCCCTAATCCCTAATCTCTAATCCCTAATCCAGAGGAGTCGCTTCGCGACTACTCAAGTCCGTGAATTGTGTCGGTGTTCTTGATAACCTTGACAGCGTCGACTTGCTGGCTGCGCTTGGGAACGAGGTTGAAATCGGCCTCGCTGCGAAGATTCTTGAATCGTTCGCCAGGACACCAAGTCGGATT
>JAFYYO010000328.1 GCA_017557475.1 Bacteroidaceae bacterium | reverse complement strand
TGGCTAAAACGCATTTAGAGAGTTTCCTTCCGCGGTCGTGAAGTCTTATTTGTTTGAAGGATTTAATATGAATATGAAGAAACTGTTCCTGTTGGGGATTGTCGTGGCTGCATGCCTGACCGCTGTTGCCCAGACCGTGATTGTGAAGGATACCGTAATGACTACCTATCCTTTCGGCGACCCGAATCCCATCCCTCAGGTAAAGCGCAACTGCTATCCTTATTGCAACTTCGACGAGTTCTCCACCACTCCTGAAAAGCATTCGTGGAAGATAGTGGTGCTTGAGAATCCTTACCTTAGAGTGAAAATCTTCCCTGAAATTGGTGGGAAGGTGTGGTCGGTGTTCGATAAAACCGCTGGGAAAGAGATGTTCTACGACAATAATGTTGTGAAGTTTCGTGATATTGCCATGAGAGGTCCCTGGACCAGTGGCGGCATTGAGTTCAACTATGGTGTCATCGGCCATGCGCCCTCGTGTGCCCATCCCGTGGATTGGCGCACGGAAGTTAAGAAGGATGGTAGTGTCAGTTGTTTCATTGGTGTCTTAGAGATGACAAGCCACAGCCGTTGGTGTGTGGAGATAAATCTGCCAAAGGATGCCGTGTGGCTGCGTACCACCTCCACCTGGTATAACCTTACCGGCTGTTACCAGCCTTATTATTCGTGGACGAATTCCGGTGTAGCCTCGGCAAATGATCTGGTTTTGGTTTTTCCTGGCTCACATGCCATCGGTCATGAGGGAGAATATCTCTCGTATCCCCTGGATGGCCGTGGCCGAGACATTTCCTACTATGCCAATCAGGATGGATTGCCCGCCATTTCGTACCATGTTGTGGGCACACGCAAGCCTTTCTTCGGGGCTTTTTATGAGAAGAGCGACTGGGGAATGTTGCACTATGCTATGCGCGACGAGAAACTAGGACGCAAGTATTTTGCATGGTCGCGAAATGATGACGGACAGATATGGGTTGACATGCTTACAGATTGTGGCATACAGTACGTGGAGATGCAAGGAGGACGACTATATAATCAGAACATGGAAAGAAGTTCTCTAGAATCCTCTTTCAGACAGCCGCTCTTCGCTCCATTCGGTACCGACGAATGGACAGAATATTGGTTGCCATATAGCGGTATCGGTGTGGCAGACGAGGTGTCGCTGGATGCCGTGACGGATGTAAAGAATGACGAGAAGGGTACACATGTGGGCATCTATCCGCTCCAGGCTGCCAGCGGTACCTTGACGATACTTGGAGGTGAGGGAAAGACACTCTACACGTCAAAGCACAATCTGCGTCCTGCCCAGCCTGTCTGGGTGGATGTTGAAGGCATGCCCAGTAAGGTCTTGATAGAGGGGAAAGTGCTCTGGCGGGCAGAAAAGGACATCTCCGAACGTCCCCTCAACCGCAATCCGAAATTCAACGGTTCGACGGCCTCGGCCTGGTTGCTTATGGCACGCGACTATCTGGGACTTCGCAGGTATGACAAGGCTGAACAGGCCATTGCTAAAGCCTTGGAACAAGATTCTGCCTATGTTGATGCCTTAGCCCTGAAGGCACACTTTCATCTCTTGCGCATGCAAAATAAGGAGGCGTGGAACCTAGCTTGTCAGGCCCTCACTATCGACCAATACAATCCCGAGGCAGGCTATGTGGCAGGCATGGCTGCTGTTGCACTTGGAAAGGATGAAGAAGCCCTTGACTGCTTCGAGGTTGCTGCCATTTCCCATAGTGCGCTTCGCTCGGCATGCCTTACTGAAGTGGCTCGGCTGCATAGCCGTTTGGGCAATAGCAGATTGGCTGCGGAATATGCTCGGAAGGCGCTCATAAGCAATGCGCATAACGTCACGGCCTTGATGATTCTTTATAAGCAGACTGGGGAGGGGATGGAACAGATTCTTGCCCTTGATCCCTTGAGTCACTTTGCTGATGCTGAAAAGATGCTTACAGGCACTCTCTCGGCAGAGGAATTTGCCAAATCCTTTAGCGAGGAAATCCCCTGGGAGGAGTATCTGGAGTTGGCTGTTTTCTACCACAGCATCCATTTGGATAGTGAAGCCGTGGACATCCTTGCGGCTCTGCCCAACCAGAATGCCCTTACGGCACTTTGGATGGCCTGGCTGCGTGATGACACAAATGCGATAGAAGTTGCTGAGAAACAGGCGCTCGATTTCGTGTTTCCATTCCGAACGGAATCTGTGGCGCCTCTTGAATGGGCTTTGGCATACGGCGGACATTGGCAAAGCCGATATTTGCTCGCGTTGCTGAAGGACTATCTTGGTGATGGAGATGCTGCTCGCTTTCTCGTCTCAGCCGACGACGCAACGTATGCCCCTTATTATATTTATCGTTATCAAGCGTTCTCAGGCGATATGGCTGATGTCCGCAAAGCAATTGAGATTGACCCGGAAGCTTGGCGATATCGTCGCATTTTGGCCATGTCGCTCATTAGTAACGGCAAGGCAGAAGAAGCCATCGAGATGCTACAAGCCTTTCGTTCCAATTGTTCCGATAACGTCCAGATAGGTGATGCACTGGTGGATGCCTATGTCGCTGCCGGTCGTTATGAAGAGGCCGATGCCCTGCTCTCTTCTCTTGTGATACTGCCTTTCGAGGGAATGCGCGGGAGCCATGACAAGTACCGAGACATCAAACTACACCTAGCTGCATCTGCTATTGATTCTGGGGATTACCGGAAAGCATCCCGTCTTATTAAGGAAGCACAGGAATGGCCTCGAAATCTGGGTGTAGGAAAACCTGCGGAAGGCTCTATCGACCACGATGTGGAGGGCCAACTGACAGCTGAAATCAAACGCCGACGCCATTCCAAAGGACCTTTCGAACCCATCCTTCCCCAAATGAAGAGTTTGATGAGCCATGATGTTAGGCTCTTTAATTGATGTTATTCATATAACAGGTATTTCTGCCGCTTTTGCTTGAACGCCTCCACTTCGTCCTTCCAGAGAGCGCGGATTTCTGTTTCGCTGCATCCTTTCTCAATCATCTCACGGACGTAAGTCTGACCCAGCAGTTTGTCGAAGAAAGAAGTGAAGAACCCGTCAGCCTTGCCCTCATTATTTAAGCATCGATAGGCATCTATGACGTAGGCCAAGCTCATCTGCTTTTGCCATATTGAATCGTAGGGGATGGCCGATAAATCTTCGCCGTAGCACCTCTCTCCCATTAGCGTCGGACGCGTGGCTCCAGGCATGCTTTGTGGAGTGAAAGAATAGCTGTGGCAGGCTCGCATCGCGGGATGTCCATATTGTTGGAAGGGTTTGTCCGTACCGCGTCCCATACTGACCACCGTACCCTCGAACGGGCAGAGCGAAGGATAGAGGTAGATGGCTTGCATGTTGGGCAGATTGGGCGACGGAGCGACAGGCAAAGTGTAGTGAGTTTGATGCGTGTAGTTCTGGCAGGGAATTACCGTCAGCTTGCATTCGTTGCCCTCGTTTAGCCATTTTTCTCCAATTGCCATTTGCGCCAGTTCGCCAAGCGACATGCCGTGCACGACAGGAATTGGCAGATAGCCGACTCCGCTACGAAGTTCCACGTCGAGAATGGGTCCGTCCACATAATGCCCGTTGGGGTTCGGACGGTCCAGAATGATGATTTCTCGCCCGTATTTCGCGCAGGCATCCATCAGGTGGCACATGGTCACGTGGTATGTATAATAGCGCAAGCCAACATCTTGAATGTCAACCAGTAGTATGTCGAACATACTCATGGTTTCTTCTCCGAGATGCTTCTTTCTGTTCTGCCCGTAAAGCGAAAGGATGGGGATTCCTGTCCGCTCGTCCACTTCGTCCGCCACTACGGCTCCGGCATCGGCATGACCTCGGAAACCATGTTCTGGCGAAAAGACGGCTTTCACATTTGCGCCCTTTTCCACGAGCAGATCCAGTACATGCCGATTCTCTTCGCCCACGAGTCCAGTTTGGTTGCTGAAGAGCGCCACGCGCTTTCCCTGAATAAGCGGCAGATAGAGTTCTGTCCGCTCGTCGCCCGTTATAACGCGCTGCCCCCAAAGGTGCCCGTAAACAGGCAGGAGAGCCACGAAAAGTGCTATGATTCTTGTCTTCATCGGTCGCAAAGTTACGGATTTTATTTGATTTCTCAAACATATAATCATTATTTATCTTCGAAATGTTTGCCCATTCTAAATGTTTTCCTTAACTTTGCACTACTCATTCGCATGACAGAGAAACATTATAGCAAAACCATAGAGCAGAAGTTGCTTCCGTCCTTGCAGACAGGGGATTCAGAGGAACTTGTTCGCCTGCTTTCGTCGTTCTCGAGAAGTGAGCAACGGACTGCCGGCTATATGCTCGGAGAGCGTCTGCTCCTCGAGTACCCCGTCGAACTCTATTGGAAGATGACCGAAGCACTTGTCTATCATGAGAGCAAGGCCTACCTCATCACGCTCATGAAGACTTTTTTGGTGCGGCTGAAACGAGGAACTGCGAGTCTTTCCGATGAGCCTTTCAAGCGGCTTACGGCTAGCTTTAATGAGGTTGAGCGTCAGAAGGTGGCGCTCCTCATTCTGCCTGAACTCGAATCTCCTAAACTCGTCGAGCAATTCTTCTCCGTGTTGGGCATTCCGAAAGGCCGCGAGCAGATGGTTTATTTGGTCAGGGTTGATACTTTGCCCTGCCTGTTCCTCCTGCTTCGTTCGCTTCGTTACATCGAGCACGACCGCGTAGAGGTTTTGAAGGTTACCCGCCAGTTGATGAAACGCGGCACAGGCCCAAGCTTCAATTTGGCAAGTATTATCAAGGTTGCTTTCGGCTTAGAGGAGTTGACCGGTACTTTCTCTCTCCGCCTGCAGCCTTATCAGATAGCCCGCCTGGAGCAGAGCTACGAAGCCTTTTGCCAAAGCGTAGGATAAACAAAAAGAGTGCATATTTTGAAATTATATTAGACCTCATACCTCTTTCTCAGAAATTTTGCTTAACTTTGCCCTGTAATAGATGTTGAATCGTTATGAAAAAGACACTTATATTTGCGATTTCAGCGCTTTGTACGTTGACGCTTAGTGCGAAAAGAATCTACCTCGATACTGGAGGTAGCAGTAAGTGGAATCAAGCTGGTGCCACGTTCTTCATTCATGCGTGGGGAGGCGGCGACCAGGATGTCAAGATGGCTCTCGTTTCAGGAGATATTTATTCGGCCGATATCGAGGATGCCAGGACGAGTCTGCTCTTCGTTCGAATGGGCTCGGGAGCGACTGCCATCAATTGGGACAATCTGTGGAACAAAACGGCAGACCAGACCCTAACAGACGGAAAAGACCTGTTCACCATTACCGAGTGGAACTACGGCACGCAAATCAGCCCAGGTGCTTGGTCCGCATATTCCGACGAAGGTAGTGGCGAAGAGACGGGCGACTGGCTCCTGCGAGGGAACTTCAAGTCATCAGATTGGAGCGGTCCGACAAAGTTTGAGACCAAAACCGGTGGCACAGAGAATACTATATATGCCACTTTGACTCTGGAACCGGGCAAGGAATATGAGTTCAAGGTTAATCATGGAAACGACTGGTACGGCAATGGAGGCACGATGACACAGGCCCACAGCACCAACTGGACGATGTCCACGGGCGATGGCAACAATTGTCGTCTTGCCACAACTATCAAGGGCGATTACGAGTTTGCCTTCAACACTTCCACGGGGAAGTTGAGCGTCGTTTATCCCTATAATCCGAAACAAGCCACTCTATACGGAACGGCTGTGCCCGAGAAGAACCCCGACGTCATGCTGCAAGCTTTCTATTGGGCGCACGACGGCAACACGCCTAACCCTTATACGGAATATGGCGATGTGACATGGGCAAAGCTTGCTGAGGAAGCTCCACTTTTGGCGACGTACTTCGACCTCGTATGGCTTGCTCCGTCGCAGGAGACTGCCGACTTTACCGGCTATCTTCCGATGAATTACAGCAAACAAGGTTCCTTCGAGGATGAACTCGGACACCATGGCCATAGTCCCTGGGGCACGGGAGAGGAGTTGAAGCAATTGATAAACAGACTTCACCAAGGCGGAGCAAAAGTGGTGGCCGACATCGTGCTGAACCATACCAG
>JAFYYO010000327.1 GCA_017557475.1 Bacteroidaceae bacterium | reverse complement strand
TATTGCTGCTTCTGGTTCCATCATAGTCGACACCCAGGCCGCCACCACAATCGACGAACTTAATGTCGAAGCCCATCGCATGAAGCTGAACATAGTATTGTGCGGCTTCACGAAGAGCGGTGCTGATACGGCGAATCTTATTGATTTGGCTGCCAATGTGGAAGTGAATGAGGCGCAAGCAATCGCGCAATCCCAGCTCGTCGAGTTTCTGCAGAGCCATCAAGAGTTCAGACGAGTTAAGTCCGAACTTAGAGGCATCGCCGCCACTCTCGCTCCATTTGCCGCTACCATTGCTTGCCAACTTGATGCGGATGCCGAGGTTGGGATGCACACCAAGCTTCTTCGCGGTCTCTGCAATGACAGCCAACTCTGGCAGTTTCTCAATGACGAGGAAGACGCGCTTGCCCATCTTCTGTGCCAGGAGAGCCAGTTCGATGAAGTTCTGGTCCTTGTGTCCATTACAGATGATGAGGCTGTCGCTGTCCATGTTGGTTGCGAGGACGGCATGCAGCTCGGGCTTCGAGCCAGCTTCCAGTCCGAGGTTGTAGCGCTTGCCGTGACTGATAATCTCCTCAACGACAGGTCGCATTTGGTTTACCTTGACAGGGAAGATGATGAAATGCTCGCCCTTGTACTCGTACTCCTTTGTGGCTTTGCGGAAGCACTCGTCGGTCTTCTCAATACGGTTGTCGAGGATGTCGGGGAAACGAAGTAAGACGGGAGCGGTTACATGGCGAGTTGCCAATTGGTCCACTACCTCCTTGAGGTCCACTTGTACGCCGTTCTTCTTGGGCGTTACATAGACGTGTCCCTTGTCGTTGATGCCGAAGTAATTGACTCCCCAGCCTTTGATGTTGTAGAGCTCCTCGGAGTCCTCAATACGCCACTTTTTCATTTACTATTTAATGATTTACGATTTACTATTTTGGTTACAGCCCCAACTCTTTTCGAATGAGCTGAACGCTAATCTGCAGCTTGTCGTAGTTGTCGAGCAGTGTTACATCGATAACGTGCTTTGCCTTAAGATAGTAGGGCTCACGTTGTTCGAGTGAAGTGCGGATGAAATCGAGCAGTTCCTCTTCGTTCTTTCCTTGGAGTAGAGGACGTTCCACTTTGCGCATCTTCAAGTGCTGACACAAAACCTCTGGTGTCGCTTTCAGGTAGACGCTTTCGCTGACGCTGCAGATGTAGTCCATATTGTCGAAGAAGCAGGGGGTGCCGCCTCCGCAACTGAGGACTATGTCCTCGAACTCTGCAGCCTCATGAAGCATGTTGCGCTCCAGTTCGCGGAAACCTGCCTCGCCTCTCTCGGCAAAAAGTTGTGCTACAGAGCGATGGTAACGCATCTCGATGTACCAGTCCAGGTCGTAGAAGGTGCGTCCGAGAGCCATGGCAAGCTGTCTTCCGACAGTGGTCTTGCCCGAGCCCATGTAGCCGACTAAGACGATGCTCTTCATTTGTGTGCGAAGCGACGACGTGCAGGCCTTGTTGCAGGCTTTTCACTTTGTCCGTTGATGATTTCCATGCATTCCTCGTAGGTCAGGTCCTTAGCCTTATCGTGCATGTTCTTTGGCAGACGATAATTGTTGCCATTATAGGTGATGTATGGGCCGTAGCGACCATTCAGAACCTCTAGCTCTGCATCCTCCTCGAAGCTTTTCAGGTGACGTTCAGCCTCTTCCTGATGTTTGCGGTGCATCATGATGACGGCCTGCTCGAAGGTAATCTCCATCGGATCTGTGCCTTTGGGAACGGAGACGTAGGAGCCCTTGTGGGAGATGTAGGGACCGAACTTGCCGGCACCGATGGTGATGGGCTCGCCTTCGTAGGTCCCAAGCTTGCGAGGCAGTTGGAAGAGCTCCAGTGCTTCTTCCAGAGTGATGGTCTCGAGTTTCTGGCCTGCATTGAGTTGGGCAAAGCGAGGCTTCATTCCTTCTTCGTTATTGCCCATCTGTGCGACAGGTCCGAAGCGACCTATCTTGACTGTGACTGTGGCGCCTGTTGCGGGGTCTTTACCCAGCAGACGTTCGCCCACCTTGTGTTCTGTATGTGTATTGACAGACTTCTCTACCAGAGGCTCGAAGTCCTGGTAAAAGTTCTTTACGACGCCTTCCCAAGCCATCTTGCCTTCTGCTATCTCGTCGAACTCCTTCTCGATGTCGGCTGTGAAGTTGTAGTCCATGATTTCGGGGAAGTTCTCGATGAGGAAGTCATTGACCACGATGCCTGTATCGGTGGGCAGGAGCTTGCCGCGTTCCTGACCTACGACAGTCGTGTGCGAGGCCTCGGTCAGCTTGTCGCCCTTCAGAGTAATTGTTTGGTAGGTGCGTTCTTCGCCTGGCTTGTCGCCTTTCTCCACATATTCGCGCTGCTGAATGGTCGTGATGGTCGTTGCATAAGTGCTTGGACGACCGATGCCGAGTTCCTCGAGCTTGCGGACGAGGCTGGCTTCGTTGTAACGGACAGGACGCTGAGAGAAGCGTTGAGTAGCCACAATTTGGTCGCGACTCAGGCTCTCGCCAACCTTCATGACGGGCAAAGTGCTGAGGTTTTCGTTCTCATTGTCGCTATCGAAGAGGATTTCGCCGTTGGCATCGCTATAAACACGAAGGAAGCCGTTGAACTTCACAACCTCGCCTTCAGCCACGAAAGTCTCTTCCTTGTCGTCGATGCTGATGGTCACCATCGTGTGTTCCAGTTCTGCATCGGCCATCTGGCTTGCAATTGTGCGCTTCCAGATGAGGTCATAGAGACGGCGTTCCTGTTGGTTGCCCTCAATTGTTTGCTGATCCATATAGGTGGGACGAATGGCTTCGTGAGCCTCCTGAGCACCTTTCGAATTTGTGTGATACTGACGAGTCTTCACGTACTCTTTGCCCATCAGTTCTGTGATAACACTCTTGCTTGCGCCCAAACAGAGCTTGCTCAGGTTCACGCTATCGGTTCGCATATAGGTGATACGACCGCTTTCGTAGAGGTGCTGAGCTACCATCATCGTTTGAGCCACAGTGAAGCCGAGCTTGTGGGCTGCTTCCTGTTGCAAGGTGCTCGTCGTGAATGGAGGAGCAGGAGTGCGCTTCACAGGCTTTGTCTGGATGTCCTGAACGCTGAACTTGCTGCCCTTTACGCTCTCAAGGAAAGCCTTGGCTTCGTCGAGCGTAGTGAATCGACGACTGAGCACAGCTTTCACCTCGCTGCCGTCGGAGTTGTGGAAGAGTGCTGTCACGCGGTAGTTCTCTTCGCATTGGAAGTTCTGAATCTCACGCTCGCGCTCCACAATCAGTCGGACTGCAACGCTCTGTACACGGCCTGCAGACAGGCTTGGCTTCACTTTGCGCCAAAGCACAGGACTGAGCTTGAAGCCAACAATGCGGTCGAGCACACGACGAGCCTGTTGAGCGTTGACCAGGTTAAGGTCGATTTGACGGGGATGCTCGATGGCATCCAGTATGGCAGGCTTCGTAATCTCGTGGAAGACGATGCGACGTGTGTTTTCTGGCTTCAAGCCCAGAACCTCATAGAGATGCCAGCTAATAGCTTCTCCTTCGCGGTCTTCATCGGAAGCCAGCCAGACCATACTGGCCTGCTCCGCTTGGCTCTTCAGTTGAGCCACAACCTTTTGCTTGTCGGAAGGTACCTCGTATTGCGGTGCGAATGTCTTCTCGTCCACACTGAACGACCGCTTCTTCAGGTCGCGAATGTGTCCGTAGCTCGACAGCACCTTATATTTGTCACCCAGGAATTTCTCTATAGTTTTAGCCTTAGCAGGGCTCTCCACAATTACCAAGTTATCTTTCATTTGTCTAATAGGAATTTGAAAAATGCGCCGCAAAGGTAAGGTTTTTTTTTTAACTACACATTATATATATAGAAAAAAAACACTTTTCATCAAAAAAAGCCTCCTACGCTTTGTTCCTCCCACCTTTTTTATATACATAGCATGCGGACGCACGCGAATAAGAACCTTTGAATGATTGCGGAAAAAGCCTGAACAGCCACATTTCATACTTGAATTGCAGGTTGCGTTCCGACAAATGCAACTTGCGATTTTAGAGATGCAGCTTGCGTTTCTACAATCGCAGCCTGCGTTTCGAGAATCAGACTTGAAAGGGCAAGGAAAGAGGAAGTCTCCGACACCTTTTCAGGTGAGAATAGTGTGGGAATAAAAACAGGCGATAGTCTTTCGACTACCGCCTGTTGTGGTTGGACTACCTGGATTCGAACCAAGACTAAGAGAACCAAAACCTCTTGTGCTGCCATTACACCATAGCCCAATCCTAAACCAAACGTTATTAGCGTTTGCGGCTGCAAAGGTAAGACAATTCTGTCTATCCTGCAAGAATTAGACGGAATTTATTTCGCTATCAATAGGAAATACTTCTTTTTGCCTTGCTGGACGAGCAGATACTTGCCGTCGAGCAGGTCAGCTTCAGTGACCATCTGGTCGAAACTTGCGAGCTTTTCCTTGTTGAGACTGACACCGCCACCTTGTGTGAGCTTGCGCATCTCGCCCTTGCTGGGGAAGCATTGAGTGTGCTCGGCAAAGAGATCGACTGCCTTTGTGCCTTCTCCTTTGAGCAACTCCTTGCTTATCTCGAACTGAGGAACGCCGCTGAAGACGTCCAGAAGCGTCTGTTCATCGAGCTTCACGAGGCTTTCCTTAGTGCTCTTGCCAAAGAGGATTCCGCTAGCTTCGAGGGCTTGCTCGTAGTCTTCTTTGCTATGAACCATGATGGTCAGCTCTTCTGCCAGCTTCTTCTGCAAGATGCGAAGACCTGGGTCTTGGCGATGTTCCTCGATGAGAGCGTCGATTGTGGGCTTGTCCAAAGAGGTGAAAATCTTGATGTAACGTTCTGCGTCCTCGTCTGCGACGTTGAGCCAGAACTGGTAGAATGCGTAAGGACTGGTTCGATTGCGGTCCAACCAGATGTTTCCTTTCTCGGTCTTGCCGAACTTCTTGCCGTCTGCCTTTGTGATGAGGGGACATGTGAGGGCAAAGGCTTCGTTTTCTACGCCCAGCTTTCTGCGGATAAGCTCCGTTCCGGTTGTGATGTTTCCCCATTGATCGCTGCCGCCCATCTGCAGTTTGCAGTTCTTTGTCTGGTAGAGGTGCAGGAAGTCGTAGCCTTGCAGGAGCTGATAGGTGAATTCGGTAAAGGACATTCCGTCCTGAGCCTCACCATTCAAACGACGCTTCACGCTATCCTTTGCCATCATGTAATTGACGGTAATGCACTTACCAATTTCGCGAGCGAAGTCGAGGAAAGAGAAGTCCTTCATCCAGTCGTAGTTGTTGACCAGTTCGGCCTTGTTGGGAGCGTCGCTCTCGAAGTCGAGGAAGTGAGCGAGTTGCTTCTGGATGCAAGCTACATTGTGGCGTAACGTCTCTTCGTTCAGGAGGTTACGTTCCTGACTCTTTCCGCTTGGGTCGCCAATCATGCCGGTTGCTCCGCCGACAAGAGCGATAGGTTTGTGGCCGCAACGTTGCAAGTGACGAAGCATCATCACTCCGCAAAGGTGGCCGATATGGAGGCTGTCTGCCGTCGGGTCAATGCCGACATAAGCCGATACTTGTTCTTTCAGTAATAGTTCTTCTGTGCCGGGCATCATCTGATGAATCATGCCCCTCCATTTCAGTTCTTCAACAAAGTTCAACATTTATATATAATTTTATAGGGGAGTTAAAGGAGTTAATGGAGTTATCGTTCTCGGATGCTTTAGCACCAAGGCGCGCTTTTAATGCGCGGAGCACTTTGCTCGCTGGGGAGTTAAAGGACAAATGCTTCGAGTCCTGAATGTGTCGTCTTTAACTTCTTTAAATTCCTTAACTTCTTTAACTCCAATTCTTAGAATTGCTCCAGATAAGCGATGCGGCTCTCGATGCTTGGATGGGTGCTGAAGAGCTTGCTCATCATGTTTGTGAACTCGCTCTTGAAGGCGAGCGGTTTGACGATGAAGAGCTGCGCCACATCTTCTCTGTCAACTTGCCCCAGTCCTGGATTGCTCGATATCTTGCGAAGAGCAGAAGCGAGAGCTAACGGATTTCCGCAAAGCTCAGCACCGCCTGCATCGGCCATATATTCACGCTTTCTGCTGATTGCAAACCTCGTCAGCAAGGTGAAGAAGTAACCGATAGCTGCCAAAGCAATGGCAACGAGGATGACTGCAATGACGGCAGCTCCGCCGTTCTTGCCGTCCCTGCTACTTGTTCTGCGACTGCCTCCTCCATAGATGAAGGTGTTCCAAAGCAGACGGACTGCAAGGCTGAGAGCCGTACTCATAATGCCCACGAAAATGATGCTGATGATGAGCAGACGCGTGTCTTTGTTGCGGATGTGCGTCAATTCGTGACCGATTACGCCAGCCAGCTCGTCGTCGTTGAGGCGATTGCAAATGCCTGTCGTCACCGTTACCGTGTAGCTCTTCTCGTCGATTCCGCTAGCAAAGGCATTGAGCTGCGGGTCGTCGATGACGTTAATCTTAGGCATCGGCATTCCGCAAGTCATGGTCAAGTTCTCCACGATGTTGTAGATGCGCGGATTCTCTCTGCGTTCCAAGGGCTTGGCTCCAGTTGCGCTTCGAACCATGCTGGCGTTCGAGAAGTAGGAAATCATGAACCAAATGCCCACGATTCCCACAACCCAAGGCACGGTGTAGAGGAATGCCTCGTTGGTCGCCATCGCGTCGAAGGAAAGCGTCGAGCCTCCATAGCCGTCGTAAACTTCCTGCGTGTTCATGAATGCTACGAAAGCATAGACGATGGCGAGGATGATACAGGGGAAGAGGATGAGCAGCAACAGGCTCTTGAAGTTATTGCGAACCTGTTGCGTATGAATACCAACGTATTGCACTTTAGATGTATGATGTGTGATGTATGAGGTTAGAAGTTAATTTCGGGAGCCTTGTCCATGTTCACGCGCTCGGTCTCGCCTACGTCGAAGAGAGGCTCTTTGTGGAAGCCGAACATGTTTGCGATGAGGACTGCGGGGAACTTCTGGACGCCATTGTTCAGTTCCTTCGTTGCGCTGTTGAAGAAACGACGAACGGCTGCGAGTTTGTTCTCGATGTCGCTGATCTCGGTCTGCAACTGCATGAAGTTCTGGTTGGCTTTCAGGTCGGGATAAGCCTCGGCTACGGCTTTCAGGTTCACCATTGCGTTAGACAGTTCCTTTTCTGCTGCAATCTTGTCGTTGATAGAGGTTGCGTTCATGGCTGCAGTGCGAGCCTCAGTCACTCTCTCGAACACTTCCTTCTCGTGAGCGGCATAGCCCTTCACGGTTGCCACGAGTTGAGGAATCAGGTCGTAACGCTGCTTTAACTGAACGTCGATGTTGGCGAACGCATTCTCACGATTGTTACGCAAACCTACCAAGTTGTTGTAGATGCCGATAACCCAAAGAACAAGCAGTACGACGACTGCAAGAATGATAATTGCTACAGTACTCATAATGACATTTACGATTTAATAATTTACTATTTTTTATTTTATGCGTTTTTTCAAGGCAAAGGTACGAAAAAAGACGTAAAAGAAGACAAAACAGGCCGTCAAATTGCAAAAGATTGTGCGTTTTTACTTCTTTTTCACATCTTTTAGCACTTTTACAAGAGATATCTTGTGAAAAAGTCCTATATTTGCCCGCTATTTCTATGAAGTGGATTAGAGATTAGGGATTAGGGTTTAGAGATTAGAGATTAGAGATTAGGTTTATTAT
>JAFYYO010000326.1 GCA_017557475.1 Bacteroidaceae bacterium | reverse complement strand
GGCATAGTTCGCGTGTCGGGCTGAGGATGAGGATGGAGGCAGACCCTCCCCGTCCCTCCCCTAAAGGGAGGGTGTTCCCTATGTCCTCCCCCCTTAAGGGGGAGTTAGAGAGGGTCTTCTGCAGCAACGGCAAACCATAAGCAGCCGTCTTTCCTGTGCCAGTTTGAGCCAAAGCCACAAGGTCGGAGTCTTCATTAAGCAGGTAGGGAATCACTTCTTCCTGCACGGGCATCGGATGTTCATAGCCTAGCTCCTCAATCGCTTGCAGAAGAGGCTCAACAAGTCCCAGTTCGTTAAAATTCTTCATATTGGCTGCAAAGGTACGAAAAAGTTTAGAGTTTAGAGTTTAGAGTTGAAAGTTTTTTCGTAACTTTGCCGAGCAATGAAGACAGGACTGGTCCTAGAAGGCGGCGGAATGCGCGGTTTGTTCTCTGCTGGCGTGATGGATGTGATGATGGAGCATGGCATCCGTTTCGACGGCATTGTGGGCGTTTCGGCAGGAGCTTCGTTCGGGTGTAACTACAAGTCGCATCAGGTGGGGCGTGTCCTTCGCTATAATGTCCGATTTAAGGACGATCCCCGATACATGGGCTTGCGGAGCCTGCTTCGGACGGGTGACCTCGTGGCTGCAGAATTCAGCTATCATACGCTTCCGAAGGAACTCGATGTCTTCGACTTCGAAGCCTACAATAATGATCCTGCCGAGTTTCATGTGGTCTGCACGGACGTCGAGACGGGCGAACCTGTGTATCATCGCCTTGATTTTATGGACGATAAAGGACTCGAATGGATACGGGCATCGGCTTCTATGCCACTTGTCTCGAAACCCGTCAACATCGACGGACGGCTCCTTCTCGACGGTGGAATCAGCGACTCCATACCTCTGCGATACTTCCAGGAGCAAGGCTTCGAACGCAATCTGGTCATCCTGACGCAACCCAAAGGTTTTTATAAGAAGAAGACAAAACTGATGCCGCTCTTCCACCTCTTCATGTCTCGCTATCCGGCTATTGTCCAAGCGATGTCCCGTCGCCACCTCATGTACAACGAAGAGCTCATTTATCTCGAGGAGCAGGAGCGTCTGGGCAAGATTCTTCTCATTTATCCTCAGGATGCGCTTCCTATCGGGAGGACCGAACAAGACGAGGAAAAGATGCGTCGCATCTATGCGATGGGAAGGGCAAAAGCAGAGGAAATCCTTCTCCAGATACAGGCCTTCGTAAAACTAGGCACGCCTAGTTGCCCGATTAGCCGTGTCTAGTTTGCGAATTAGACGTGCCTAGTTTGCCAACTAGCCGTGCCTAGTTTATCACCCTTGCTCGAAAAAAAGTTCAAATAAATTTGTTTTTTTGCGTAATAAAATGTATTTTTGTGGGCGATAATCCTCATTTATCAAAAGTACTAAGACTATACAACAAATAAACAAGTTATTATTAACCTAAAAAGTTTTACTATGAGAAAAAGATTCCTTTCGATGCTCCTGCTAGTCCTAGTCGGCGTAGCAGGAAACTTGACGGCTTTAGCTCAGACACCTGAACCAAGCGGTCAGTGGAAATTCGACAACACCAGCGACCTGATGGCCGCTACGGTGGGAAACGTCACGCTAAGCCCAGCTGTGATGGGCAATGCCAGTATTTCGCCTGCATCAGTAAGCGAAGCAGGCATTACAGTAGCTGAAGGTCCAAACGGAAGCAGCGCTATCTTTGTGCCTAAAACTGCAGCCTTGAAGGTTACACGTGCCGAAGGTGCAGCGTCTTCCACAAACTTCTCCTTCATGATCGACCTGAAGGTGCCCAATGCCTACGGTTATGACGGCTTGTTCCAGACAAACGGAAACAATGCCAACGACGGCGACCTCTTCATTAGCAAGAGCCAAATCGGACTTGGTGGTTATCTCGGTGGCTACTACGGCTGCATCTGGAATGACATGTGGTATCGTATTATAATGACAAACAGCAACGGCTCTGTCAAGGTCTATGTGAACGGTGAGAAGGTCATCGACTACGCCACCACAGACGGACGCTTCGAGATTGACCCCGTCTTCTATCTGCATGCAGACGATGATGGTGAGATGTCAGACACCTACGTTTCCGAGGTAGCATTCTGGGAGACACCCCTCACCGACGAAGAGGCGATTGCACTGGGCAGCCTCGACGACTCCCCCTGGATTACCGACGCAAGTGCGATTAAGGAAGGCGACCAGTTCTACATCATCAGTGACCGCGGCAAGTTCAACGGCACCAAAACTGCCAAGCCCAAGGCTATGTCCACTCTCCAAAGCAACTATGCTGCCAATTGGGGAGAACAATACGTTTATTGGGGCGACCTCAACGAGGAGGCCGATGGCTTCGTCTGGACAGCTAAGAAAGTTGGTGACCAATGGGCTTTCCTCAACAAGGAAAAGAATCAATACATCGGCAACATGAACGAGGGAGAGGCTGACGTTATCTTCTCCGATGATCCTGTTGGCTATACGCTTACCGACCTTGCAGAAGGCGCAGGCAAGTTCTACATGACAAACGACGAATCAGAGCACTCCCTGCATGTTCAAGGCTACCTTCGCAGCGACCGCGGAAACAATAGCCTCGCCAAGCAGAATGTGGGCGATGACGACTACGCAGATGCCGACGTAGCCCGAAACGGCTATCCCGGTCGCTGGAGGCTGTTGAAGCTCAATGCCGACGAGCCAGTCGATCCGAGGACACAAATTGGCACTGCCGAAGAGTTCGAAGCCTTCGCACAAGCCGTGGCTGATGGCCAGACCGAACTCGACGCCGTTCTCACCGCCGACATCGAACTCACAGGCAACGTGATGGTTGGCACAAGCACCAATCAGTATGCTGGCACCTTCGACGGAGCAGAGCATAAGGTTACATATAACTACGACATCACCAGCAACTACTGCGGCTTGTTTGCATACGTCAATAATGCAACTATCCGCAACCTCTATGTAGAAGGCACAGTGGTTTCAACAGCTATCCACTTCGGAGCACTCATCGGTCAGGCTAACGGTACAGTGCTCGTTGAGAACGTAGTAACCAATGTCGACATTACCGGAAACCGCAGTGGTGTAACAGGCGACGGCGGTATGCTGGGTGCCAACTACGCCCAGATTACATTCAACAACTGCGCCACTTTGGGCAAGATGGGTAATCCTGGCAGCTCCATGTACAGCAGCTTCTCTGCATGGTCGAATGGTAGCTCTATGACCATATTGAACAATTGCTACACAGCTTGCGAACTCAAGGAAGGCACAGGCACAGGCAACTGCTTCACTCTGACACACACAGGTGGTCCGATCACTTTGAACAACTGCTACTACCTCAATGAGATAGGAACGGTGCAGGGCACAGCTATCACGGAAGAGCAACTGGCAAGCGGCGAGTTCTGCTACACACTCAATGGCGACCAGAGTACGATTGGCTGGTATCAAACGCTTGATGGAGACGCACAACCCGTTCCCTTCGCTTCCCATGCACAGGTTTATGCAAACGGTGAACTGAAGTGCGACGGCACAAGTGCTGGCGGCACACTCGTCTATAGCAACTCTGCCACATCAACTATTCCTCCTCACACCTTCGAAGGAGGCTGGTGTTCTGTCTGCGGCACACTGGATGTGAATTATCTCACTCCCGATGATGCAGGTTACTACAACATTGGTACTGCAAATGAACTTGCTTGGTATGCAGAGTTCTTGGCACTAGGCAAGCCTTGCGGCAATGTGAAGCTGACTGCCGACATCGACCTCAGTACAAGCGCTTATCCCAACACGATGATTGCAACGGAAGGCAATCCTTTCAGCGGCATCTTCGACGGACAGGAACACACTATTACCTATAATTATACGAATGTTACCGAGAAGTGGCGTGGCCTCTTCCGTTCTGTCAAGAATGCCACAATCCGCAACCTTCGCGTTGAAGGCAATGCTGTTTCGACAAACATCCACTTCGGCGCACTCATCGGCGTTGCATACGAAGATGTTCTCGTTGAGAATGTTGTGACCAATGTCGACATTACAGGCAAATCCACAACAGGCGTACAAGGCGACGGAGGTATGTTGGGTGCAAACTATGCAAACATCACCTTCAATAACTGTGCCGTACTCGGCAAGATGGGTAATTCTGGCACTTCTATGTACAGCCCGTTCTCTGGCTGGTCAAACGGCAGCAGCAGTGTAACACTCAACAACTGCTACACTACCTGCGAGTTCAAGGACGGCACAACAATCGACGGCAATAGTGCTACCCTGACGCATGGCGGTACAAGCGCCAACTATTTCAACAACTGCTACTACCTCAACTACATTGATAAGCAGCAGGGAACACCTATCACCGAGGACTTGGCAAACGGCGAGTTCTGCTACAAACTCAACGGCGACCAAAGTGTCATCGGTTGGTATCAGACAATCGGAACCGATGCACTTCCTGTTCCCTTCGCTTCTCATGCACAGGTTTATGCAAACGGTGCTGTTCGTTGCGATGGCGCAGAACTTCCCGACGCTCCAATTACTTATAGCAATACCGAAGGCCAAATCACAAAGCCAGACCACCAGTATGACGCTGATGGCATTTGCACAGTTTGTGGCAGCCCGAAGCAGAATGCAGAAGGCTACTACCTCATTGACACAGCCCAGAAACTCAACTGGTTTGCTACGAAGATAAGCGAGGGTACAACTAGCCTCAATGCACTCCTGACGGCAGACATCGACCTCAGTACAAGCGACTATCCCGACTTGATGATTGGTACAGAAGCAGCAGAGTTTGCTGGCGTCTTCGATGGCGGCGGTCACACTATCACCTATCACTATGCTCTCGTCGCAGACAAGTGGCGCGGACTGTTTGCCTTCGTCAAAGACGCGACTATCCGCAACCTCTATGTTGAGGGAAGTGCTGTTGTTACGAACATCCATTACGGTGCCCTCATCGGTCGTGCATATGGCAACGTGCTCGTAGAGAATGTTATCACCAATGTCAATATCACAGGCCAGCGCAGTGGCGTAACAGGCGATGGCGGCATGCTGGGTGCCAACTATGCAAACATCACCTTCAATAACTGTGCTACTCTTGGCGAGATGGGTAATGAGAATACTTCTATGTACAGCAGCTTCTCTGCATGGTCGAACGGAACCTCTTCCACAACCTTGAACAACTGCTATTCTCTCTGCTCTCTCACTGAAGGCACAGGCGAAGGTAACTGCTTCACCCTGACACACAAGAGCGGTACCGTTGTCATCAACAACAGCTACTACCTCAATCTGATTGGTACGTATGTCGGTGGAACTCAGGTGACCGAAGAGGAAGTCGCCAATGGTTCGCTTTGCGCAAGGCTCGGTGCTGGCTGGTATCAGAACATCGGTGAAGACGCATATCCTATTTTCGATAAGACTCATGCTATCGTTAGGGAGATCACTGAGGCTGGCTATGCCACGATGTACATCCCCGATGCAGTGACAGTCCCCGAAGGCGTTCAGGTATTCACTGGCAAGATTGATGAGGAATGGCTGAAGCTCAGTGCCGTTGAGGGTACAGTTCCTGCTTGGGAGCCTGTAGTGCTCAAGGGTGCTCCTGGCTTCTATGGCTTCAAGCCCGCAACGCCAGAAGAGAAGAGCACGGAAATTGCCTTCGTTGATTGGGGCGTTGAGAATGGAGTAGACCTTCAAACCACTAAGGTGGGAGGTCTGACCTTCAGCTTCGACCAAGGTGCTAACACAGGTTATGCTCCCAAGTACTACACCAGTGGCTACGCAATACGCCTCTATGCTGGCAACGCCATGACCATCTCTGCTCCGGCACCTATCACAAAGATAGAGTTCAGCTTCGTCAGCGGCTATGAATTCAAGAGCGAGAACATCGAGATCAGTGATGGCGAGTACACCGGTTCTACATGGACAGGCAATGCCGAGAGTGTAACATTTACCAATACAAGCTCCAAGCAATGGCGCATCGTCAAGATGACGATAACCTATGCAGGCTATCCCGACAACATCGCAGACAACGACCTGAAGGGAACGGCTGAGGATCTCGAAGCTGACGGTACCCAGTACATTCTCGCTAAACCCGAAGGCAAGTCCGTAGGCTTCTATAATGCAACGGCTGGAACCACCATTCCTGCAGGTAAGGCTTATCTTGAGCCCGAAAATGCCTCTGGTATTAAGGCATTCCTCTTCGAAGGCGACGATGCTACAGGCATTGAGAATATTGACAATGGGCAACAGACAACGGACAAAGGTCAATTGATCTACAACCTTGCTGGTCAGCGGCTCCAGAGGATGCAGAAGGGTATCAACATCGTGAACGGCAAGAAGATTCTCGTTAAGTAAGAGATCTTCTTACACTCCTAACCCCGTCTCCCCCTGAAAAGGGAGGCGGGGAATTGGATTTATTACTCTTAAGTATCATAATCATGAGAAGGTTGAAATCTTTCTTGCTGCTTTCCTTCATTGCGATGATAGCAGTATGTGGGGTGAAAGCTCAAAACCTCATAGAAGGTTACACGCGTGTCTTCTACCCGGAAGACTTACAGGAGGGCAAGGCATATTTCATCATCAGTGACCGCACGAAGTTTGCCGGCAACAGCACGGGCAAACCGAAGGGCATGTCCACACAGTTAGACAGCTACACCATCAAGTGGGGCGCCCAGTATGTCTATTGGGGTGACTTCGACGAAGAAGAGGAAGCTTTTCAGTGGATAGCCGAGAAAGTAGGCGAAGACCAATGGGCTTTCAAGAACAAAGTAAAGGAACAATATCTCGGCAGGAAGACTGGCTCAGACAACGATGTGCTCTTCTCAACCACTCCTGTTGGCTATACGCTGACTGACCTTGAGGATGGCGCAGGACGATTTTATATGATTAGCAGCGAAGACCCACGCTCTCCGCATGTGCAGGGCTTCGTCCGCAGCGACCGCCCCAACAATTGTCTTGCCAAGCAAGATGTTGGCGTCACTACTTATGTTGACGACGTGGCAACCAATGGCTACCCTGCACGCTGGCATATCTATGCAGTGGACGATAGTGGAGGCGGCAATGAGGATCCGTCGGACTTCTTCAAGATGGCAAGTGGCTACTACAACATCTTGTATGCCTATAGTACGGACAAGAAGTGCTGGACCGACTTGAAGGCCGACGCTCAGGCATACGAGTTTGACGCCAGTCTCGTCCTGAACACCTTGCATAGCGACGACCCACGTTGCATTTACTACATCGAGGCAGTCGATAAGGATAACGGCCTTTATCAGATTCGCAGCTACGCAACAGGCAAATACGTCATCGGCTCAATGATTCAGAATCTGGTTTGCATGGCAGAGGATGAAGAGGAGCCGCTGCTATTCATCAAGGCCCTAAATGATAAAAGGAACTTTCAGATCTACAATGTTGATGGAGAAATGTTTACTCCTGTCGAAGGAACACCTTACCCGCATATCGGCACAGAAGGGGTTCTTGTGGAACAGTGGAAGGTGCAAAAGGTGGATGCCACATCGTTGGAAAGCCCGTCGGCACAGTTGAGATTGGCTCTTGCCCGCAAGATGGTTGAGGTAGGCAATCCTTATGTCAAGACCTTTGACAACCTTAGCGAAGAGCAACTTCAAGCCTTCCGAAACCTGTGGGACAAGGCCGACGAAGCCCTTGCTAACGGCGTGTACGATATTATCTATGAGAGATACATCAGCGAACTCGATGCTGCGGTGAGGGGAGAATACACAGAACCTGTTTACAACAAGTACCAGAAAGAGCCGTTGCGTGTGCTGAGCTACAACGTAAGGCATTGCGCCGAAAACCACGGCGACCTGAACCTACCGAGGACGGCAAGCGTCATCACTGCTCAGAACGCCGATGTCGTGGCTGTACAAGAGGTTGACAGTATGTTCAGTTCGCGTTCCGACAACAAGTATCAGATAAAGGAATTGGCAGAGGCCACAGGCATGTACGGCATCTTCTGCAGCGCGCTGACTGGCTACGGCATCGGCATTCTCTGTAAGGAACTGCCGCTCTCCGTCAAGGTCGTTGCTCTTACATCCGACTTCGAGCCCCGTCGCATGTTGATTGCCGAGTTCAATAATTATGTCTTCGCAAGTCTTCATGTTGGTCTCTCTGCCGCTGCAAGGCGTGGCACTGGCCCCATCATCAAGGCCGAGGCTAATCGATGGCTGCCGAAGGGCAAGCCCTTCATCATTGCCGGCGACTTCAACGACGACGGCACAGACAGCGAGATGGAAGGCGCTCGTGGTGTGCTCACCCAGTATCTCCAGCAGAATGGCTTTACCTTCCATTCCGATATGACTACGCCTACGTGGAGCGATGGCATTTATATCATCGACCATATCATCAGCTACGACCCGATAGGAGGCGTGGAGAAGGTTAGCTACGAGGTGGTCGACGACAAGGTGACTTCCGACCACATGCCCATCAAGGCCGATCTCATCATAGGCTTCGAGAATCCCGACGCCATTGGCAATGTCGGTGCAGCGGATGATGACTGGCGGACAAATGCCGTCTATGACCTTAGCGGTCAGATGGTAAACGGCAAGCTGCCACAAGGCATCTACATCTTCAACGGCAAGAAGGTGCTGAAATAAAGAGAATGCCCCTTCCTCGTTTCTTGGCGAGGAAGGGACAATAGTAATAGGTATTATGAAGAAAAACATCCTGTATGCAGCCTTGCTGCTCTTGCTCTGCCTGCCTTCGTCTGCAGGTCGAATCGTGACCGACACGGTGAAGAGTCAAATCCTCTCTGCCGACGTACCCCTGAACGTATATTTGCCCGATGGATTCGGCAAAAATGAAGCCCAACAGTATCCTGTCATCTACCTCCTTCATGGCTTGAGCGACGACTATCGTGCCTGGCGAGACAAGGGGCAGATGCAGACCGTTGTCGATGAGTTGATAGGGTCTGGCGAGTGCGTTCCTGTTGTCATCATCATGCCAAATGCAGGCGGACCTGATACCCACAACACTTGGAACGGCTACTTCAACATGCCTGGTTGGTCGTACGAGGATTTCTTCTTCCAAGAGTTCCTGCCGACTGTCGAGAAGAAATACCGTGTCGTGGGCGACAAGGAGTACAGGGCCGTGATGGGACTTTCAATGGGGGGCGGCGGCAGTACGGTGTATTGCCAAAGGCATCCGGACATGTTCTCGTCCTGCTATGCCATGAG
>JAFYYO010000325.1 GCA_017557475.1 Bacteroidaceae bacterium | reverse complement strand
CATCATAGGTCTGCGCACAAACATGCTTACAGCAAGTCAGGGCGAAGCTATCATAGCACATCGTTTCAAGGAATATCAGCCTTATAAAGGCGACATCAACCGACGCGTAAACGGCTCCCTCATTGCCCTTGAGAGCGGTAATGCCTATGCTTATGCCATCGATCATCTGCAAGACAGAGGACGCTTCTTCATTGAGCCTCAGGACCAGGTTTATGCAGGTCAGGTCGTGGGAGAGCATGTTCATGAGAACGATATCGTCATTAATGTCTGCAAGGCAAAGCAATTGACTAACGTTCGAGCAAGCGGAACAGACGAGAAAGCCCACATCATTCCTGCTACAATCTTCTCTCTCGAAGAGGCTCTCGAATACATCAAAGCCGATGAATACGTCGAGGTAACGCCTAAGAGCATGCGTATGCGAAAGGTTATCCTGGACCATCTGGAGAGAAAGAGAGCGAATAAGGAATAGAAATCCCTGCTCCCTTTAGGGGGAGAGGTTTATTATAAATATCATGAACAAACATCTCATAGCATTTCTCTTGCTTCTGGCCCCATGCTCTTTGCTCTTTGCACAAGCCTCATGGGTAGCCACAGATGCGCTTGGCCGCACTTTGCCTACCGCGGAAGAGTGTCCGCTCAAGACGGATAAACCACGAACTGTAGGCATCTTCTACATCACTTGGCACACGCAAAACCTTCATAACGGACAGCCTTACACGAACGATGTCACAAAGCTTATCGAGGCTAATCCGATGGGTACTCGAGGCAATCCTGACTGGCCTTATGCCACTTATCACTGGGGAGAGCCGGAATATGGTTATTTCCTCAGTCAAGACCGCTATGTTTGCATGCACGACCTCTCGATGCTAGCCGATGCTGGAGTGGATGTTCTTATCATGGATGTCACGAATGCGGTACTTTATTGGGACGAATGGGAAGTGCTCTTCACGACGATGCAGGAGATGAAAGCACTTGGCAACAAGGTTCCTAAGTTCTGTTTCTGGGCATTCAATGGCAACGTGATTGATGTCGTTCAGAGTCTCTACGAACGCTTCTATAAGACGCCTCGCTACCAAGATTGCTGGTTTTATTGGGAAGGCAAGCCCCTCTTGCTGTATAATGCCACGCCCAGCATCGATGCAAATCCGAATGGAGGACAGAAAGATAAGGACTATAGCGAGGAGGTCAAGCAGTTCTTTACCCTTAGGAATATGTGGTGGGGATACAAGAATTGGGCTGGAGCACCATATGTCGGAGGCGAAGACAAATGGAGTTTTGGCTACGAACTTAACGACAAGAATGTGGCTGCCCTTATTCCTGAAGAGCTTTGTTCCAAGCATCAGGGACGCCTCGAAGAGATGGCAGTCACGCCTGCTCAACATCCTATCAGCATTACGGGCAAGAGTTGGCGACGTGAGACTTTGGAGCCTGCCCTCGACGAGAAAGATATGCCGACTAAAGCCTTCGTGCCTTGGCTGGGCGAAGAGCGAGAAAACCCAACCCAGTACGGCATTTATTTCCAGGACCGTTGGGACGAGGCTTTGCAGGTTGACCCTGAGTTCATCTACCTCAACGACTGGAAT
>JAFYYO010000324.1 GCA_017557475.1 Bacteroidaceae bacterium | reverse complement strand
GCCAAGCTGTTCTTGCTGAGTTCGCAGGCGTAAGCATTCCTGAGGCATTGCAGGCCCAAATCGTAGCTACCGCAACAGCTAAGATTACTGCAGTGGCAGGTGCAACCGCAGACAATCTGCTTCCTTACTTTAACGCAGCTCTGAACTATATCACCGTAGAGGCTCCTGCTCTTGTAGCTGCTTCCCAAATCGAACAAGTAGATGGTGTATATCAGATTGCTAATGCTATGCAGCTGGCAAGCTTCGCTTCATTGGTTAATGCAGGCGAGAGCGATGCAGATGCAGTCGTTACTGCTGACCTCGACCTTTCTGAGGTAATCACCAATAATGCATGGACTTCTATTGGTTCGAAGGCTAAGCCCTACACGGGTACATTCGATGGCCAAGGCTTTACTATTAAGAATATCACTTACACAGCAACAGGTGAGTACAATGGTCTGTTCGGTAAGTTGTCTACTGGCGCAGTAGTTAAGAACTTCACTGCAGAAGGTACGATGACTGTTTCTACAGGCGTTCAAAACCGTGCAGTCGCTCTTATCGCAGCTGCTGGTGAAGGTGGTGTCCTCATCCAGAACATCAACAGCAAGATGAACTACAATAATCAGCTGGCTGGTGCCCAGGTTGGTGGTATCCTTGGTGGCGCTCTCAACGGAAACGCAACTGTAGTTGACCGTTGCACATACTCTGGCACTCTCGATGGTAACGATGCAGGCGGTAGCGGTAACTATGGCGGTATTGCAGGTTATGCCAACAACAACGCTGCATGCTATCTCACCATTAGCAACTGCTTGTTCGATGGTGAACTCGTTAACACAGCAGCAACTCCTGGAAACTGTACCTTCGGTGGTATGGTTGGCTACAGCAATGGTGCAATAGTAACGATTAAGAATGTCTTGTCTATTGGTACGGTTGACTCTCCGAAGGCTGGCCAATTCTTTGGCGCTGTCAAGAATGCTAAGTCCGCTATTATCAATTGCTACTATCAGGGTGCTAATATTAACAGCGATGCAAGTACTGTAACTACAACTCCTCAGGAAGCTACTGAGGTTACCGACGAGCAGCTGGCAAGCGGCTTCGTAGCAAGCAAGTTGGCTCCTGCTTTCCGTCAGGAACTTGGCACAGACGCTTATCCTGTTCTGGATGCAACTAAGCCTGTTGTTGCTGAGATTACTGAGGCTGGCTATGCTACTCTCTATCTTGCCGACACCGATCTCCAGGTTGCTGAAGGCGTTGAGGCATACACCGGTGTAGTGGAAGGCGACAAGCTGATGCTGACTGCCGTTGAGTCGGTGATTGCTGCCGATGAGGCTGTTGTCCTGAAGGGTGCTGCTGGTTACTACATGTTCGCTCCCACCACAGGTGGCGTTAAGGCGGAGGCAAACGACCTGCTTGGTGCTGCTGAGGACATCGAGGCTGCTGGCAAGTACATCCTTGCTAAGCCCGAAGGCGAACCTGTAGGCTTCTATCATGCTGCTACTGGTGTCATCAAGGCTGGTAAGGCATATCTCGAGGTTGAGTCTAGCGGCATTAAGGCCTTCCTGTTCGTTGGTGATGGTGCAACTGGCATCAATGCTGTTGAGGCTCTCAGCGAGAATGGTGCTATCTACAACGTTGCCGGTCAGCGCCTGAGCAAGATGCAGAAGGGCGTCAACATCGTAGGTGGCAAGAAGGTTCTCTACTAATTCATGATTTGTCACAATACAATTCATATTAGTATGGAAAAGAAATATGTTTCACCTGCAATGCGGGTAGAAGAAGCTCTGGCAGCATTGATGCTGGCAGAGAGTCTCCCCATCATTGATGACGGAGAAACGGTCGATGGCGAAAAGGCCTTGACCAAGGAAGATAGTGCATGGGATATCTGGGACGGGGAATAATCCTTGTCTAAGATAATATAAAACGAAAGAAGCCTCGGATGCAAGCATTCGGGGCTTCTTTATGTTTGTGGCATGGAGTGTGACGGACAACCGTTCCTTCGCTCTCTTCGTGGCCTTAGGCATTACCTTCTGTGGTGTGATGTAAAACTAGCCACGTCTAGTTTGCCAATTAGGCGTGTCTAGTTTGCCAATTAGCCGTGCCTAGTTTGCCAACTAGCCGTGCTGTGTTTTTTCTCTTAGCCAGAAAGGGTGTGATTCTAGAACAAGACCTCGATGGATTGAGGCTGGCGGCAAAGGGCTTCAGCGTCTGTCTATCCTGATGCCGACTTCTGTTATACCGTTGACCACTTCGCTTCTCATGAGGTGATGGATGCGGACAGAGCAACTTTGTCCCTTCTTCATTCGGAAAGGCAAGTGCTGTGTCTCGTACTGATGAAGGTTGACGCCGCCAGTCAGGGCAAAGCCTTCAGCATCGGTCAGGGGATATCGCAGAGTGTCTTTTCGGTAGAAGCCTGTTGAATCGTTACGCTGTTCCACGGCAAGTACTATATCCTGAATGCCGATGTTTGCTCTTGTGCGGAGTCCGATGAAAAGTGTGCCGTCGATGTCTGCTTCGGCTTTGGGCAGGTCGAAACAAATAGTGTCGCGCCTGTCCCAGCCCTCTGCAGACAACGGTTTGTAGCTGTGCAGCAAAGTGCCACTATTGTTGCATGCAGCGATAAAAAGACTTAAGGCAAACCAAAGATTACGATGCTTCATTCGGGACGATTGTCGCCTCGTTGCGACCTGTTCTTGTGCTTTTTCTTGCGCTTCTTCTTGTCGAAGCGGTTGAGGTCTTCCTGTGTGGCGAGGTCAAGTGGACGTTCCGGCTCCTTGCGTCCGCCTTCTTCGAGCGAGATGGGTTTCTCGCCGTGCTGGTTCATCTCGATGATAGCCATTGCTCGCTCAGCATTGATTGTGACGAGGTTGGCGGCGTTGCGCTTGTCGGTGGAGTAGGTGACTTGCCCAGCCAGGATGTCTGTCTTGAAGAGGTAGTACTCGGCATCCTGCGTATAGAGAATGATGTCGCGAGGAGGCAACTTGCGGGAGGCCTCGACATATTGGTCGACCTCATAGTTCATGCAGCATTTCAGCTTGGCGCACTGCCCTGCAAGCTTCTGCGGATTGAGGCTCAAGTCTTGGAAACGCGCGGCTCCTGTGCCGACACTCTGGAAGTTCTTCATCCATCCGGCACAGCAAAGTTCGCGCCCACATGGGCCGAAGCCACCGATGCGACCAGCCTCTTGGCGCGCTCCAATCTGCTTCATCTCGATGCGAACGTGGAAGACGTCAGCCAGCACCTTGATGAGTTGACGGAAGTCAACTCGCCCGTCGGCAATGTAATAGAAGATGGCCTTGTTGCCGTCGCCTTGATACTCGACGTCGCCAATCTTCATCTCCAGCCCGAGGTCCTTGGCAATCTGGCGGCTCTGAATCATCGTGTCGTGCTCACGAGCCTTTGCTTCGGCATAGCGCTCCATGTCGTTTTCCCGAGCCAGACGGTAGATCCTGCGTATCTCCTCGTTAGGCTTCAGGTTGGCATGCTTCATCTGCAAGGGCACGAGCTTGCCTGTCAGCGAGACCACACCTATGTCATGACCCGGATTAGATTCTACTGCAACGATGTCCCCCTTCTTTAGAGGAAGGTTCTCACAGTTGTGGAAGTAGGCCTTGCGGGTGTTCTTAAACTGCACCTCGACAAGGTCCGTCACCTCATTATTGCCAGGCACGTCGGCCAGATAGTCGTAGGTGTTGAGCTGGGCATAGTGCCCTGTATTGGCGCTTTGGGCAGCGAAACCGTGTCCGCCTTCGCCGCTGATGAAATGAGCCCCCCCTTCCCCCTTTAGGGAGAGAGAGGTTTGTCTATCGTCATTGTTCATGCTCATTGCTTATTATTCCGCCTAAAGGGGGTTAGGGGGTCTTTAGTAATATGATCATTTTCAGTGCGAGGTCGAAGAAGACCATACGTGCATTGACGTTCTGTGCGATGTCGCGTCCTGCGTCGCTCAACTCGTTCATGATGCCGACGACGTTGCGTTCGTTGATGAACGGCGCGAAGCGTGTGCTGAAGGTCTCCTCCTCGCGACCGAGGAAGTTTATCTGTGGTTGGTGGAAGTTGTAGATGAAGTTCTCGCGCAGTTGCTGCTGGAAGTATTCGAGCATACGCTTCTGCCTCTCACGTCCGAGGTCTGCCACTGTGAGTGCCCATTGCTGCATCTCCTTGATGCGACGTGCGTAGCTGTGACGCATCAATTGTACGAAGAGGTCGAAGAACATCTGCTGCTCCGAGTCGCGCTGCATACGTTTCAGTGCCTCTGTGTAGCTGCCCTGGGCGATGTGTGCCAGGAGGTTTGCGTCTTCCTGTGTCATCGATTGACGCTGCAGTGCTTGGCTGATGACTTCTTCTGGCAGAGCAGGCACGTTGATGCGTTGCACGCGGCTCTGTATAGTGCCGAGTACGAGATCGGGCTCTTGACTGACGAGCAGGAAGTGCGTTCCAATTGGTGGCTCCTCGATGAGTTTCAGGAGCTTGTTGCCTGTCTGTTCGTTCATGCGTTCAGGCAGCCAGATGACGACAACCTTGCGTCCTCCTTGACTTGACTTCAGCGCCAGCTTTCTCTGAAGATTGTCGCTCTCCTGCACATAAATGACTATCTGCTGGTTCTCTGCTCCTATGTCCTCGAGCCAATCCTCGATGTCGAAGTAGGGAGAGCGGCTTATTTGCTCTCGCCACTCTGGCAGGAAGTCGTCGGAGACAGGCTTGTCGCTGCTCTTACCTTTATATATAGGAAAGGAGAAATGCAGGTCGGGATGTGTCCAGAGCGAGGACATCTGGCAATCGGAGCAGGAGCCGCAAGCACCTTCTTCTGTCGGGTGCTGGCAGAGGAGCATTTGTGCGAAGGCAAGTGCCAAAGGTAGTTTGCCTGCGCCTTTCGGTCCGCAGAACATGATGGCATGAGGCAACTTGTTCTCTTTAAGGAGTCGCACGAGATGCTGCTTCACTTCTTCTTGTCCTATGATGTCGCTGAACGTCATTTACTTTATTGACCAACGAGCATTGCTCAGTTG
>JAFYYO010000323.1 GCA_017557475.1 Bacteroidaceae bacterium | reverse complement strand
AGGAACCACGAGATACTTGGCCTACGGCACACTGGATCAAAGACTCAATTTCTTCCATTTCCAGCTCCTCTCCATATAATCTGGTGAAGATGTTTAAGGATGAAATCAATGGCTTGGTACTATATAGTACTGAGAAGTCCGAACATTATGCCAACCTGGCTGTTACTATTGCCGGACTGGACCGCTTGCTTCCCGTGACTGCTGAGATTCAGGCCAAGCTTGTCTCCAACGGCATGGACTTTCCTGTTGAGGTGGACCTAACCTCGCTTACGATGACTACTACAGTGGGTGTGTACAATTATCTCTACAACAACTACTGGAGTCGATGCAACCACCGTCTGCTCATCAGCGAGCGTCCTAAAATACCTTATGTGCACGACATCGGCGCCGCCTGTGGTTCGGCATGTGTGTGGCTCGACCCTGGAACCAAAAACGAACGCACGTTGCTCGACAAGTTCCTCAGGGCTATGACGCCTGGACGCGACTTTGTTATGGGCTGGTGGCCAGAAGAACGCTCCGGTGTGGGCGAGACTGCCAAGTACGGCCTTTCCACCGTGCCTGGCGACTTCTTCGAGAATGCCTCCATCTATACTGCTGTCAGCAAAAACATCAAAATTCCGCCTGTGCCTAAGCGTACGAAGTTGGAAAACAAGGTGTATGCTACCATTTACATCAGCGATGGTGATAATATCATGTACTGCCAGCACGCTATGGCCAAGATTTTCGAGCAGAGCGGTCGAGGGCAGATGCCCATGAACTGGACCATCAGTCCAGCTTTGGCTGACATTTCGCCTTCGATGTTGAACTATTATTACGGTAAGGCATCGACAAACGATTGCTTCGTCTGCGGACCTTCGGGTATGGGCTATGCTATGCCATACGATGCGCTCAACTCATGTTATTATGCTACTGAAAATTCCAGTAAGCTACTTGCTCCCTACGCTCAACTCACCCAACGTTACATCGAGAAGGCAGGACTGCGAGTCATCACTATTTGGGACAACATCAGTCCCGCACAACGCAAATCCTTTGCCGATAATTGCCCCTACCTCTACGGACTCACCATCAACGACTATGATAAATCATCAGGCAGGCTGTCCTATGCCGTACAATCCGGTTGGCTGCCCATCGCACCTCAGTTCCCCTGCTATCGCGGCGACATAGGCGGAATAACCGATTTCTTCAACCGTGACATCAAGAACTTCACAGGCACGGCGCCGATGTTCGTCACAGGTCAGGCTGAAGTCTGGAAATTAGGTCCCGACCAACTCATCAGCTTGAGGTCAAAACTCAACGCACTCTCACCAGGTAATGTGAAGATTGTCCGTGCCGACCACTGGTTCAGCTATTACAGCGAGGCTCACCATTTGCCATTCAACCTCACTATGCTGCAGGATATGACGATAACTTCATCTGCGTCCAAAACAAATGTCAAATACGCGGCTAATGGGTCGCCCTCACAGGGATATATGTGGATATCCGGAGTCAAGGACGGAACGGGTTGGGTGCAGATGGACTTCCAGGAGCCCTATCAGATAAGCCGATACGTAGTGCGTCATGCTGAGGCAGGCGGATTGAACCCACAACTCAACAGTCGCGACTTCACAGTCGAAGTTAGTCTTGATGGCGAAGCATGGACTACTGTAGGCACATACGTTAGCAACACCTCACCTGTGACAGATGCCTCCATAACGCCTGTCGAGGCACGATATGTGCGAGTGAATGTCACCAACGGCGGTATAGATGGCTACGTGCGTATCGGCGACATCGAGGTCTACGGTGCACATTAATCACAAGTCAAGAATTTCTTGCACCTTTGCACTTCCTCTCAATCCTCTCGACACACTCTAAAAAGGATGCCTAGGGTCTTATGAAAACAACACACGCGTCATTCGCATATGATACACGCGTCATTCGCATATGATACACGCGTCATTCGCATATGATACACGCATCGTTTGCAAATGATACACGTGATGTTTGACCTCCGGCTATGCCGCCTGAGCACTGACGGAGCGCAAGAACGACGAGAGAGAGATTTACAGCTTTCGTCCGCGCGGGCGAGATAATCAGTTAATCAGATAATCACTTATAGACAGGAAGCGAAAGTGACGGTAAATGGACATCTCTATAAGATTATTAATAGAGTGTTATTATTAATATTATTAATAATATAAATAATAGATAATAAATGAATTATTATCTCTTCTTTACCGCGTCGAAACTACTGAAAAGCTGTTCCTGTCCATAAAGTGATTTTCCGCTTTTCTGACTTTCTAGCTTCTCATTTTCTCGTTTGCATACTGATGGCTTCGTCGCCGAGGAACTGACGGAGTATGCCGCTTTCGGTGAGGGAAACTGTTGTGCCTGTCTGTATCTTGCCGTCCTGAACTATCCAAAGCAAATCGCTGAGGCGGAGCGCCATCTCGACATCGTGGGTGCTCATGAGGATGGTCTTGCCTGTTTCGTGAGCAAGCTTGAGCATCAGCCTGAGCGTGCTTATCTTGGCGTGGAAATCGAGGAAGGCTGTGGGCTCGTCGAGCAGGATGACGGGCGTCTGCTGGGCAAGGGCTTTGGCGAGCATGGCTTTCTGCCGCTCTCCGTCGCTCAAGGTGTCGATAGTGCGCTCTTCGAGGTCTGCAATCCCAACCATTTCGATGGCTTCGCTGACGATTGTTTTGTCCTCTTTCGTAAGCGTTCCGAAGAAACCTGTATAGGGCGAGCGTCCCATCCCGACGAGGTCGCGGACTTTCATGTACGGCACTTCCACACGCTCCGTTAGCACCACAGAAACGGCTTTGCTGCGCTCGGAAAGGGAGAGGGTAGAGATGTCCTTGCCTCCGAGCAAAACTTTGCCTGAGAGCGGCTGCAGGAAGCCTGCGAGGGTGCGCAGGAGTGTGCTCTTGCCAACGCCATTCGAGCCAAGTAGACAAACCAGACGGCCTGCCTCGAGCGTCTGGCAAATGTCGGACAGAACGGCTTTCGTGCCGTAGCCTACAGTGAGATGACGGAGTTCAATCATTCGTGAGCCGTACAGAATTTATAGCCGAGCCGACGGTAGATTTGCTCGAGTGCAGGGAGTCGCTCCAGGAACTGCTCGTAGTTCTTCGCCTCGGGCTTGAGCCACTGCACTTCGCTCATGGCTGCCAGTCGGGGCAGCAGCATGTATTCTGCGTGGTCGGGGCTGACGACATATTCTGTCCAAAGGTTACACTGTGCTCCCATGATGTACTTGCCTTCCTCGGGTGTCAAATCCGCGGGAACAGGCTCCATGGCATACACTTTGCTTAGAGGCAGATAACCTCCGATGGCAAGGGGCTGTTTGTCGTGATTCTTGAGCTGATAGTAGTCGATGTAGCAGTTGTCGGTGGGCGTCATAACGACCTGATGATGGAGCTTTGCGGCAGCTTTCCCACCGTTGTATCCGCGCCAGCTCATCACAGCAGCGTTCTCGCTGAGTCCTCCTTCGAGCGTCTCGTCCCAGCCGATTATCTGACGGCCACGCTGTGCAAGGAACGCTTCCATTTCCTTATTGATATAGGTCTGCAGCTCTGCCTCTTTCTGCAGTCCGAGTTCTTTCATCTTCGCCTGACACTTGGGGCAACTCTTCCAACGGACACGCGGACACTCGTCGCCTCCGATGTGAATCAGCTTGCTGGGGAAGATGTCGCAAAGCTCGCCATAGACAGTCTTGAGGAACTCCAAGGTCTTGGGATTGCCGGCACAGAGCACATCGTCTGCCACACCCCATCTGCCCCAAACCTTGTAGGGACCACCGGTGCAGCCAAGTTCAGGATAGACGCTCAGGGCAGCAATCATGTGGCCGGGCAGGTCAATCTCTGGAACAATTGTGATGTAACGCTCAGCAGCGTATGCAACGATGTCGCGCATCTCCTCCTGTGTATAGTAGCCTGTCTCGGGCGTGTCGTCATAGAGGGTATTGTCGGGGTCGGAGAGGCCGAGGTTCTTGCCAATGATGGTGCAGGGACGCACGCTGGCTTTATGTGCAAGCTCGGGCAAAGTCTTCACCTCGAAACGCCAGCCTTGGTCTTCCGTCAGGTGCCAGTGAAAACGGTTGATGCCGTGCAGGGCGAGGATGTCGATGAACTTCTTGATGAAGGGAACGGGGAAGAAGTGGCGGGCGCAGTCGAGCATTGTGCCGCGATAGCCGAAGCGTGGCGAACCGCATACCCAGGCATAGGGAAGACGAATCTCGCCTGTCTCGTTCATGATGCTCTTTCGAAGTGTCTGTATGCCGTAGAAGACACCGCTCTCGCTGGCTCCCTGAATGGTGATGCCTTTCTTGTTAACCGAGATGGCGTAGTCGTCGGGATTGCTGCTCTTGAGTCCAAGCGTCAGGTTGACGTCGGCACCTTTCTTGCCAGCTTCTAAAAGAGAAAGATTCAGGTATTCGGCAGCAAACTCGGCATTACGTTTCATCTGCGCATTGTCGGCAGGATAGCCAATCTTCATGCCTTCGGAAAGAGTAAAAAACTGTCCACTCTTGTCAAGACTGATTTGCTGTGGCAAGGGAATAACTTGAAAATTGACTTCTGCAGCTGCACTCAAGCAGAAAGCCGAAAAGAGAAGGGTTAATAATCGCTTGTTCATATTAATTTGATTTTTGTTTTAAAATGACGTGTAAGACAACTGGTGCGCCAATGAGTGGTGTGATGACGCTAATCGGGATGATGCTGCCGTCGCGAGGCAGGGTGCTCAGTAGGTTGCAGACGAGTGCCAGGTTCGCTCCGATAAGCATCGTGGCAGGCATGAGTGTCCTGTGCCAAGCTGTTCCGAGTGTGAGTCGAGCCAAATGCGGCACGGCAAGTCCGATGAAGGCTATCGGTCCGCAGAAGGCTGTTGTAGTGGCTGTGAGTAGGCCTGTGACGAACAAGAGCATCTGCCTGACTCTTCCTATCCTGATGCCTAAGTTCTCGGCATATCTGTCGCCAAGAAGCAGGGCGTCGAGAGGCTTGATGAGCAGGAGTGCTAGAATCAATCCGATGATGGAAAGCACGAGGAAGACGGGCAGTCGCTCTATGCCTACGGAAGCGAAGTTGCCCATGCCCCAGATGACGAAGCTGTGGACGCCCTGTTCCGTCGCCGAGTAGTTTAGGAGCTGGATGATGCTGCTCGTCACATAACTGATGATAACGCCCGTTATGAGAAGCATTACCTGACTGCGCAACAGCTTGCTCAGAAGCATCAGCAAAGCCATTATGGCAAGGGCTCCTATCATGGCAGCTGTCACGACAAGCAGGTGTCCGCCAATAGTCAGACTGCCGATGGTAGCAGTTCCGCTGAGGAGCAGGAGAACGATAGCCACGCCGAGGTTTGCACCTGCATCAATTCCAAGTATGGAAGGACCTGCCAGAGGGTTGCGGAAAGCCGTCTGAAGGAGCAAGCCGCAGGTGCCAAGAGCAGTTCCTGTAAACAGAGCCGTAAGCATCTGAGGCACGCGTCCTTGCAACACGATTATGCTCCAGGCAGGATGCCCTTCAATCTCCTTTCCACAAAGGATTTGCCAAACATCCTTGACGGGAATGTCGAGCGAACCCCAAAGCACATTCGCAATGGAAAGGACGACGAGAGCAAGAGCCAGGAGTTTGAGCTTGTATTTCATTCGTTTGGCGGCTTAAAGTAGGTGTATTCTGCTTTTATCTCAAGTTCGGGATGAAGAATAGAGATAAGGTTCTCGAGCAGGCGTTCCGGATGAAAAGGCGTTTCCTCGTAGAGTAGGGTAGTGGAAGTGTCGCACCACCAAATGGGTGCCTTGATGCTTGCCAACAGGGGAGTGTCGGAAACCATCTGCTTGCGATCGAGATTGCCATGATGCTTGATAATCCAGATGTCTGCT
>JAFYYO010000322.1 GCA_017557475.1 Bacteroidaceae bacterium | reverse complement strand
ATCATGATTGACTATCTGCAATTGATGCAAGGTAGTGGTTGGAACACAAATAGTCGTCAAGAAGAGGTAAGCACTGTGAGCCGTGCGCTGAAAGGACTTGCCAAAGAGCTTAACATTCCCGTTATTGCGCTGAGTCAGTTGAATCGTGGTGTAGAAACACGTGAAGGATTCGAGGGAAAACAACCTGTATTGAGCGACCTACGTGAGTCGGGTGCCATCGAACAAGATGCCGATATCGTTTGCTTCATTCATCGCCCAGAGTACTACAAACTGTTCCAAGACGAGAAAGGCAACGATTGGCACGGCAAAGCAATGTTCATCATCGCCAAGCATCGTAACGGTTCTGTTGGCGACATCAAGTTGGCATTCCGCAGCGAGTTTGCCCGCTTCTCCGATCTCGAAACAAACATTCCTCTGCCGGGTTCGCAAGAGAGCGACATGGGCGGACGCTTCATCTCGCCGAAGATGACGGCAGAAGAGATGGCGGAAAGCGACAAGATTGCCAATGCGCTTGGCACTGGCGATTCCTTCGAAGGCCTACAAAGTGCATCGGCAGAAGACAAGTTCTGAGACAAGCCCAGCCTAGTTGCCCAACTAGACACGCCTAATTGCCCAACTAGACACGTTATGTTTGCCAATTAGACGTGGTTAATTTACAAACAAAGCGTGCCCTTCTGGTTAGAAGAGCACGCTTATATTTCATTTACAGAACTATTCGGGCTTGATTTCATCGAGCCCATTCTCGCTCGGCATAACTCGAACAAGTTTGGTTCTGCACTCGCTTACTCGGGCTTCATATTAGTATAGACGGTTTGAACGTCATCGAATTCCTCGAGTTTCTCCACCATTTTATTGATGGTTTCGCGTTGTTCGGGAGTCACGTCCTTTACGTCATTGGGGATGTAGGTAAACTCACCACCGACTTCTTCATAGCCGTCGGCCTCAAGTTTCTTCTGGATTGCGTTGAAACTTGTCGGCTCGCCATAGATGGTGATGGTAGTTACGTCCTTTTCCTCGTCGTACTCTTCCTCAACGCCACAGTCAATCATGTCAAGGATGAAGTCGTCCATATCCATTCCGTCCTTCTTCTTGAACGTGAAGACACACTTGTGGTCGAACAGGAAGGAGAGCGAACCTGTAGTTCCCATGTTGCCTGAGAACTTGTTGAAGACGCTGCGAACGTCGGCAACGGTGCGAGTCGTGTTGTCGGTAAGCGTGTCAACAAAGACAGCGATTCCGTGAGGACCGTATCCTTCGTAAGTTACTGACTTGTATTCACTCTGGTCCTTACCCATAGCGTTCTTGATGGCACGCTCAATGTTGTCCTTCGGCATGTTCTCGCGCTTGCAGACGGCAATAACGCTACGAAGTGCAGGATTGTTCTCTGGTTCGGGACCGCCTGCCTTCACAGCGATGGCAATCTGCTTGCCCAGACGAGTGAAAGTCTTGGCCATGTGGCCCCATCTCTTCAGTTTAGTCGCTTTGCGATATTCAAATGCTCTTCCCATTGTATTGTGATTTATGATGATTATTATCTTAGTTCTGCTCCAAGTTGTTGCTTGAGGTTGTTGATAAGTTTCTGCATGATGGCATCAATTTGCTTGTCGCCCATTGTCTTTTCGCTGTCTTGCAGGATGAAGTTCACGGCATACGACTTCTTGCCTTCCGGCAGGTTCTTGCCTTCATAAACGTCGAAGAGCTTGACTGCCTTGAGCAGTTTCTTCTCGGTTTGGTAGGCGATGCGCTCAACTTCACCAAAAGGAACATTGCTATCAAGCAGGAGAGCGAGGTCGCGACTTACGGCTGGGAACTTGCTTATCTCAGTGTAAGTGACGTTCTGTTTCTGTATGATGCGCATGATCTGGTTCCAACGGATGTCGGCGAAATACACGGGAGAGTCGATGTCGAAAGCCTTTGTAAGCTTGCTCGACACGATGCCCATCTCTGCGAGCACTTTGCCGCCACGATTCTCGATACAGATGCTTGCACTATAAATGTCGCTCTTTCCTTCGCCGAACACAAGCATTCCGAAGGGAACTCCCAGTCGTGTGAAGATATTAATCACGTAAGCCTTGAGCTGAGCGAACGAACTATCCTCGTCTGGATGCGCCCAACTGCCACGAACACGCTTGCCTGTCAGCCAAAGTCCAAGATGATAGTCCTCGCTATAAGCGTCGAGCACATGCTTGATGACTTCAGGGTCGCGACTGCTGCTCACACCTGGAATGATGTCGGGACACTTCTTCTCTGCCTGGAAACGATAGCAGTTGCCGTACTCGAAGAAACGCAGATCTGTGTTGCGATAGCTGATGTTTCGAGCAATACTCTCAAGTCCTCCGAAGAGAAGGGTCTGGCGAAGGGCATTGAGGTCCTGGCTAAGCGGATTGAGAAGCTTAACAGACTCTTCGCTCTTATAGCTCTCAAGGCCATCATAATAAGCGCCTCGCTGGAGACTGTTATTCAGGATTTCGCGGAAGCCACCACCTACCAATTGCTCGCCGATGATGTTCTGCAGCTTGTAGCTCAAGTCGTTAATCGTCTTGACAGTCAGGCTATTGTTGAGCGTTGACGGGATTTCCACATTATTATAACCATAGATGCGAAGGATATCTTCCACCACATCGCAAGGACGCTGAACGTCTACTCTGTATGCGGGAACGGTCAACTCGAGGCCTTCGCTGCTTTCCTTGTCAATCTTCATCTCGAGGCTCGTCACGATGCTCTTGATGGTTTCCTGAGGAATCTCCTTGCCGATGAGCTTGTTAACATAGTCATATTTGAGCGAAACCTTGAAGTCGGGGAGTTCTTTGGGATGCACATCGACAATCTGCATGCTGACCTTCGCACCTGCAAGCTCTTTTGCGAGGATGGCTGCCTGCTTGATGGCGTAGATCTGACCATTGGGGTCGATGCCACGCTCGAAGCGGAAGCTTGCATCCGTGCTGAGTCCATGACGACGAGCACTCTTGCGAATGCTGGTCGGATTAAAGTAAGCGCTCTCCAACAGAACGTTGACCGTCGTATCGTAAGTGCCGCTTCCCTTGCCGCCAAAGACGCCAGCAATACACATCGGCTCCTTCGCATTACAAATGGCAAGGTCTTGATTCGAGAGCTTATGCTCAACGCCATCGAGGGTCACAAAAGGCGTTCCCTCGGGCAAAGTCTTGACGATAACCTGCTTGCCCTCAACCATATCGGCATCGAAGCAATGCAGAGGCTGGCCGTAAGCCATCATGATGTAGTTCGTGATGTCCACGATATTGTTGATCGGACGCAGTCCAATCGTGCGAAGCTTATTCTGAAGCCAGTCGGGACTCTCCTTCACATCGCAGCCCGTCAAAGTGACTCCCACATAGCGTGGGCAGAGGTCGGGATTGTCGATGCTGATGCTGATGGGCAGCGACTCGTCGTCCACCTTAAACTTCTCGCAGTCAGGACGATGAAGACTGGTCTTGTAGCCGTTCTGAACGAGCCATGCATAGAGGTCGCGAGCCACACCATAATGGCTGCAAGCGTCTGCTCTGTTGGGAGTTATATCGACTTCGATGAGGTAATCACTCTCGACGTGATAGTACTCAGCTGCAGGAGTGCCGACCTTTGCGTCTGCAGGAAGAACGATGATTCCGCTGTGGTCATTGCCGATGCCAATCTCGTCCTCGGCACAAAGCATACCGAAACTCTCGACGCCACGAAGCTTGCTGCGCTTGATGGTAAAGCACTCGTCGCCGTCATAGAGCTTGGTTCCCACGACAGCTGCAATGACCTTCTGGCCAGCAGCTACATTCGGAGCGCCGCAGACAATTTGCAAAGGCTCGCCTTCACCAACGTTAACGGTGCAAACGTGCATGTGGTCGCTATTTGGATGAGGCTCGCAAGTCAGCACTTCAGCCACGTAGAGTCCCTCCAAACCGCCTTTAATGGTCTGTACTTCTTCCACGCTATCCACCTCGAGACCAGCGCTTGTAAGGGCATCAGCCACTTCCTGAGCACTCAGCGTCGTATCGACATATTCCTTAAGCCACTTGTATGAAATGTTCATGCTTCTTTCCTTATTATATTTTAATTTCGCGTGCAAAGGTACGAATAAATGAGCGAAGCACAAAAAGAAAAATAAACTTTTTTTCTTATTGAGCTTCCGAATGCAAGTACCTTCGACAAAGTCAAAGGTACAAAAACCTTGCACATAGCAAAACTTAGCGAGACATTTTTTTCATCCTTTGCAGGAGTGAAAGAAAACTACCCCAGTCTAGTTGCCAAACTAGACGTGCCTAGTTGGGGAATTAGGCGTGTTATGTTTGCAAATTAAACGTGCCTGGTTTGCTAACTAAGCGTGGAATGTTGCCAGTAACTCCGCGTTAGTACTCCAATCCTCGCGTGTAAGTACTCGAGTACCTACACGTAGGTACTGAAGTACTTCCCAGGGAGGATTATTGGGATACCGAGCCAGAAGCGCCGATAACTCATGTAGTTACGAGGATTTTCTCGTCCCTTATCGGTATAGTTTGGTCGTCTTCGAGCTTCCGTCTTCGTAGATGACTTTGCGGATGCAAATGCCCTGTTCGGGCTTACTTATCATCTGACCGGAGAGGTTGAAGTATTGAATCGTCCGAACCTTGCTTGATGAGGCGACTGTGGGCTTAATCTCGTCCAGGATATCTTGACTAGCGAACCAGAGCACATACGGCTTCTGCACGGTGCCCAACTGGGTGCAAGCACTGAACGAAGCCTGCCCATAAGCGTTGTAAACCTCGTTTTCGCTATCGAGCAAACGGAAGACGAGCGGCTCTCCTTCCTCCGCATGAATGTTCATATAGAGCAGTTCTCCATCCAAGACACCAACGCCTCGACAATCATCTCCACAGAATGCTCCCACATAATAAGGCTCATCAAGGTTGATTTGCTCATCGGCAACTACGCGAGCCACCAAAGTCATCACATCCGGATAAGCGTGAATATCCGTCTGCCAGGCTCCGTCTTCTGCCTGGACGGCCTTTGCATAATGGCGAGAACGCGCTTTTTGCGGGCTCAAGCTTTGCCAGCAGAACTCTTGCGCTTGCGTAGTATAGAAGAGGTAAGACTGGCCTGGTTGAACGCTCTTGAGTGAACCGTTCCATTGTCCTTCCTCGTAAGTGGCAAAGACATCAAGGCCAACAATCTTGTCGCCCTCTTGAGGAACGTAGTTCGCAAGCGCAGCTTCGAGGGTAGTTGCGTTGTAGAGAGGACAGCCAATCCAGTTCCAACCAGCCTCCAAAGCGACGGGAACGGTCACATCATAAGGGATGCCTCGAAGGGTTACGGCAGCCGACTCTTGCATCTTCACCTTATAACCTTTCGCAGCCTCAAGGGCTTGCAGGTTTCCAAGCCAACCGTCTTCTTCGCTAAAGAGCAGGCTATCCGTCTGTCCTCGCAGGCAAAGAGCGTCTGTGAGGAAGCGACTCTTGTCCACGCTCGCAGCCATATTGTGCGAAGTCCAGTTCCATCCTTCTGCAAGGTCGATAGTAATGGTGCGGTCTGGTCCCAACCAGTCGTCGTCGGTCAGCGTGATGAAGTCGGACATTCCCAAGCGATTGCTTTTGTTGATAGTTGGTTGATTGAGGATTGTCGACATGTTTCCGCCATCTGGATAGCGTCCGAAAGTCTGCCATTTGTTGTGCTCCAGATAAACGATTTGGTCGGCCCAAGAGCCGTCGGATGCTTGAATGCAAACCTTTGCTCCATCGGCATTCTCGAGCTTGAACGGGGCATGAAGCTGATTGATGGCATCCTTCTTGTCGCACCAAATGATTTGAGTTCCGTGAGCAGGGACGATGCCTCCCTGTAATTGATACTTCTGGGGTTTGCTGGGATTGTCGCTCAGATAGAGACCCTCCAAGGAGATATCCTGATCGGTAGTATTATAGAGTTCCAACCAATCGGACTTCTTTTTGTAATCATTTATATAGATGTCGGCAGAGGCACTCACCTCGTTGATGCGAAGAGGCGAAGCTCCTGCTTCCCATCGCTGCCGCTCATCGGTGATGGGAGTATAAATGGCTTTGAGCACAACGCTTTGGTTGTTGTCGAAGGTTTCTTGAAGGTCGAAGGTCTCGCTATCGGAAGCGATTTCTCTCATAGTGGCTGTTAAGGTGAGACCAGCTTCGAACCACATATCAGAACTGCCTGCAGAGCAGTTCTTTGCCTCTACTGCGATCTGATTCTCTCCGACGACGAGGTATTCGTGAGGGATATAGATGTTCCCGACATGGGGATCTGACGACTCATAATGCCCGTCGATTGTATAATCGGAATACGACGAGCCGCTGGCGACGTAGTAGCCTTCCACTTCATGACCGTTGACATATAGCATCATGCCATCGTCGACCTGATAGCTTAAGATCAGGAGGTCGTCGTCGGCAAGCGGGAAGTCGAGATGGAAAGTATTTCGGAAATAGTAAGTCGGCACTCTGCTGCCAGAACCTCGATTGAGTTTGGTTGCGGAATTTTCCTGCATGTAGGCGCCTTCACTTCCAAAGCCAAAGGGAGCCGTTCCCGTCTGCCAACCGTTTGCACTCTCATCGAAGGAAAGAGACTTCCAGTCGAAGCCATCCATAGAACCTTGGTCGTAGTACATCCATTGAGCGCCATCGGGAATCAGCATCGAAGTAGTAGCGGTTGCACTTTCCGACTGCCAACCAGAGAAAGTATATCCAGCCGGAGCTTTTGCCGACAGTTGAATGGGCAGGCCATTATAGGAGAAGAGGTAGCCGCCATATTTTCCCGTAGGAAACTCCTGTCCGTTCACTGAGAGTCGAGCCTCAGGAATGTTTGACGAGATATTGGCATATATGCTATAAGCCGGAGAGAAATAATCTTTCAAGTTGCTGATGCGAGAACCGTTGTATGACGACCTGACAGTATATATCAAACCTGTACTTGCATTGCTTCCCTCGAAGTTTAAGGCGGGATTGGTATTCCAGTATATTTCTCTTACTATCTCTTCACATCTTGACGGCTCGAATACACTGCCATCCACTATGCAAAAGGCATCCATGAATTGACGACGGAATGGGTCATACTGCATCAAGTATCGGAAGAGGTCATCCACTGTTGCGCCTCCGCTTGTAGTCAGAACTGAGTTTAGCATATTGGATACGCCAAAGGCCGAATCAACATCGAAGAGGACGAAATGGAACTTGCCATCAGTTCGACTGCGGAAGCCTTTCACGTTGTTGGTGTTCGTGATCCAATCCGTCGGTCCCAGATAGCAGTCCAACGCCATATAGTTTATGTATTCATCTATGTCCAGAAGGTCACAAATCTGGCTATAAATCTCATCCGCGTTGCTTTGCCCCAGTCTTTTCGACAAGTTCAGCAATTGATTCCAAGCCTTATTATCGCCCATCTTCTGATTATATTTGGCATTACTCAGGTCGAACTGGTCCATATCGTCAAATTCGATACCATAGTTACTATAAGCGAAGTGCTTGTTGTTGCTCTCGCGAATATTGAGCATACCATAGTACATTCCGTTCAAGAAGACATGAGCCGGCTGATAGTCTTGGCAATCGACATAGAATCCGCTCTTCAAAACCATCATCTGAATAGCCGGATCTTTTGTGCGTTGATATGTATCGTTGCCGCCATTACGAACTTGCCAGCAACGGTATTTGTTATAAGGTTTCGAAGGGAAGACCGGGTAGTCTATGATATTCACACCCTCGTATCTCTTATCAGTCTTAAGTCGGAAGGAGCTTCTTGCTTCCCAATATCTGTCATCAACCGTAGCTCCGCCATAAGCTCTCGTCCAGCCTCCACATATCTCGAGGTCCATTTCCTGATTCAGAACCATAGAATAACTGGTGCATCCATCATCGGTAAGTTGTCGACCTTCTTCTGTTACGAGAGGAACCAGATATTCCATATTGACAGGACGTTCCCAGTCCATGTTCCAGTTGCACGCACTGTTCTGTCCGTTGCCGCTGATACCGTTTGTTCCCTTCACAAAGACACCAACATTATCGTCGAAGAAGTTCTTATCCTCTGAAACGACAGATAGTATCGGCAGGTAGTAGTCGTGGTTCTGGTAGATGTAGCTGCGAGTTACCACCGGACTTGGCAAAAAACCTTGCTTCAAGTAACAGACGCGCAAAATCGTGGTTCCTGTGATCTCGAAGAGGCCATTCGTACTTGTTTCGCCATTTGAAGCCGTTGGAGCACTACCATCAGTAGTATATCGCAAAGTATAACCCGAGGGGATTCTCACTTGCGTTGAGAACGCTTCAGTAAAGACTTTGGAATCCACGCTGAAAGTTGGAGCTTCGAGGCGGAATTCTGCAAAATCGCTGTCATTGTTCGAAGCTCCTGGTGTGGGCTCTCCTGTGTACTCCCACTCTTCGCCGCCATCCGTGGTGAGAGCCCATGAACAACGGGCAATGGATGGGGGATACTCTGCAGAGCAGATAAGCGTTTTATCGTCTGTTTTAAGCAGGCTGATGAAACCGCCTTCTGCTTCCAACTTGAATGGAATTTGCATTTTAGCTCCAGTTCCATAATTACCCATCGATTGGCTATGGTCGAAGAAGACCACCTTGTATCCTCCGGCTGGGACATATCCCCAGATAGCTAGAGAAGTGAAACGATACTCGTTGACTCCATCGGAAAGAGTCGTGCCCTTAAGCGGAATTTGTTCGGAAGTAGGATTGTAAAATTCTATCCAACCGCCATAACAATTAGCTCCGTCCAAGTACTGGTCAATATTAGCGACCTGCACCTCGTTGATTACAAGTGCAGATTCTTCCTGAGCCGATAGCGTTATGGTAAAAAGGAGCAGGAATAGACTTACTATGTATTTTTTCATCGTATTCGATGGCATATTTGGCGCAAAGATATAAAAAAATATTCATTTCGAGTATTATCATTTTCCAATTTTCAATTAATTGTCGTAACTTTGTCCCCAGAAACCTATTAACCATTATCCATTATGAAACGACTTTTCTTATTTTCCGCATTTCTTCTTATCTTGTTCTCCCCTGTTTTGGCAGACGAGTTGTATGAAGTCAATTACAACATCATTCCTCTTCCTAAGGAAGTGAAGTTAGACCCGAGCAAGAAGGTCTTCTTTATGCTTAAAGAAGGAATGAGTATCAGCTACGACGCCAATAATGCAGAATGCTCGCGTATCGCTCAGTTCCTACAGGAATGGACAAAGGAAGCTACCGGTGTGAATCTTCAGCTGACTCCCGATGACAAGAATGCTCAGATTAAGTTACGTCTCGTTTCTCCTGCCGCTCCTAAGAGCAAAAAGAGCAAAAAGCCTGTCGCCCTGACTGAGCAAGAGAAAGAGAGGTACACCATGAAGGTGACAGAGAAGGGCGTTGAACTGACGGCCTTCGAACCTGTTGGCCTGTTCCGTGCCGCTCAGACGCTTCGCAAATGCCTTCCAGAAAGGCCCGATTTGGGAATGATGCCTTATGTGGAGATTACCGACCAGCCTCGCTTCACCTATCGCGGAGTCCTGCTGGATTGTGGTCGCCATTTCTTCTCTGTCGAGTTCATCAAGCAGTTCCTCGATGTGTTGGCGCTTCATGGCTGCAATCAGTTCCACTGGCACTTGACGGAAGACCAGGGTTGGCGCTTCGAGGTGAAGGCTTTGCCCGACCTCGCAAAGAAAGGAAGTGTGCGCGAGAAGAGCATCATTGCGTCAGCCAAAGTGCGCCTCTACGACAATATCCCTTATGGCGGCTACTATACTCAGGAAGAATGTCGCGAAGTTGTTAAATATGCGGCTGAGCGTTACATCAATGTTGTCCCTGAGATTGATATGCCCGGACACATGCAGAGTGCCCTCCATGTCTTCCCGAATCTGGGTTGCACAGGTGGCCCCTACCCCGTTGCTCCGCATTGGGGAGTGATGCGCGAAGTGCTTTGTGGAGGCAATCCTGAGACGCTGACCTTCCTGAAGACCGTCTTCGGCGAGCTTTGTGATGTCTTCCCCTCTCCCTACATCCACATTGGTGGCGATGAATGCCCGAAGGACCGCTGGAAGCAGTGCCCGAAGTGTCAGGCGAAGATTAAGGAGCTGGGCTTGACGACTGAGAATGTTAAGGTGGAAGGCGGCGACCAGAGAGGAAGTCAGGATGGTAGAAGTGCCGAGAACAAACTCCAGTCATATATCAACCAGGAGATTGAGCAGTTCCTCGCTTCAAAGGGTCGAAGCCTGATTGGTTGGGACGAGATTCTGGCAGGCGGACTGACCGAGGACGCTATCGTAATGTCTTGGCGCGGAACCAAAGGCGGAGTCGCAGCTGCCAAGCAGAAACATCGCGTCATTATGAGTCCTAATGTCTATGCCTACATCGACCATCCTCAACTTGCCGACCTCAGCAAGTCACCTCGCACAACTGACAGTTATGTCGTTTCTTGCTCGAAGATGTATTCCTTCGAACCGCTTGTTCCTGAAGAGCTGAGTGAAGAGGAAGGCGACTACATCCTTGGTGTTCAGGCTAACCTTTGGACAGAGCATGTGGCTTATCCCGAGCACGCCTTCTATCAGTTGTTGCCTCGATTGGCTTCCATGAGCGAAGTGCAATGGTGCAAGCCAGAGCAAAAGGACTTCGAGGATTGGAAGAAGCGTCTGCCCCAGTTGAAGAAGCTCTATAACAAGATGGGCGTTGTCTACTGCAACGAGGTCGAGTAAAAACAGGGCGTAAAATCACTGTCCTGCCATAATGTTCAGGACGGTTACTAAGTCGGCGATATCTATCGAGCCGTCTCCGTTTACGTCTGCTTCGCCACTGACTTCCTGACCTGCCATAGCGTTCAGGACGCTTACGGCATCGGCCACGTCCACTATACCGTCGAGATTGACATCTCCCCGAAGAGCGATTTCGTATGTTGACAGATAGCCGGGGTCGTTCTCGCCTCCGTCAATATGGGCATAGGCGGCATCTATATGACTATATTTATATGTTGTACCCTGACCTCCCACGAGACTTGTGCAATTAAAGAACATTCGAACGGAACTGGTCACCGCAGCAGTACTCCATTTGTTTGTTACAAAGATATTTACCAGGGACGTACAACCGTAGAACATGTAGCTCATATTGGTCACCTTTTCAGTGTTGAAGCTGCTCAAGTCGAGGCTCGGCAAAGCCGAACAGTAGTTGAACATACTGTACATATTTGTCACATTCTGCGTGTCAAAGTTGGATAAGTCGAGGCTCGTCAAAGCGGCGCAATTGCTGAACATATAGGACATGTCGGACACATTCTGCGTGTTGAAATGGCTTAGGTCCAGACTCGTCAGGAGCTTGCACCAATTGAACATGCCGCTCATGTCGGTCACTTTTTGCGTATTGAAATTGCTCAAGTTCAGACTAGCCAAGGCTTTGCACTCGACAAACATCTCCCGCATACTTGTGACATTCTGCGTATTGAAGTTACTTAAGTCCAGACTTGCCAAAGCCGAACAACAACTGAACATATCGGACATGTCTGTCACATTCTGCGTGTCGAAACTGCTCAGATTGAGACTGGCCAAGGCAAAACATCTGTCGAACATGCAGTTCATATTGGTTACCTTCTCCGTATTGAAGTTAGCCAGGTTGATACTCGCTAAAGTTGAGCATTCCCTGAACATACCACTCATATCTGTCACATTCTGTGTATTGAAGCTACTCAGGTCAAGGCTTGTTAAAGCCCGGCAGTTATAGAACATATAAGCCATCGAGGAAACTGAAGCAGTATTCAAGTTTTCGAGCCCCACAATCTCATTCAGGCTCCGCATCTCGTAAAACCAGCAATATGTGCTCTTAGGCTGAACATCTGCAAACGACGGATCGAAGACGACCTTTGTGATGCCATTTGCGCCATAGATCCAGTCTGGAAGGCTATTGCCTGAGTTCAAGGCGAAGGAAACGCCTTCACGAATGCTGGCCTGGTCGTCGCAGTAGAATGTCAAGGTTTTATTATCCTCCGTGTAGGAAGCATAAGCCTCTGGCGCACTTGTGAAATAGCCAGAATTGCTTGTGCCACCGTCATTATGAGCGTATTCCT
>JAFYYO010000321.1 GCA_017557475.1 Bacteroidaceae bacterium | reverse complement strand
GTTTTTGGGGGCTTCATTGAGGCTTGCCTCCTTCGACGTATGGCCAGCCCTCTTTATCCCATTTGATCGGGGATAGGAAGAGTGGTCGGCTGCCTGGTCTCCTGCTTCCCTGAACATGACAATGGTAGAAGATATACTCGCCTCCGTCTTTTGCTTTGAATATCTCTCCACAATGTCCTGGTCCGTAGAACTTGTCGCCTTCATCGCTATGAAGTACTGTTGTGGCAAAGCCTTCCTTCATGAGGTTGCCTTCTTTGTCGACGAAATCGTCGGTCAACTTCTTTGCCCGACCCACTTTCAACTTATAAGTGTGGTTGGTATAGTTGCCGGAACTGACGAAGAGGTACCAGTATTTGCCGTGCTTGTGCAGGTAGGAGCCCTCGAAGACCTTCGAGCGGTTGGGGTTTTTAGTAATCTTCAGACCTGCCACATGCTCGTATTTGGCTCCCTCTTTCAGGGAGAGGCCGTCCTTATTCAGTTCGATGCGATGTATGCCGCCTATAGAACCGAAGAAGAGCCACACTTTCTTTGTCTTGGGATCGGTAACCACTTCAGGGTCTATGGTGTCGTGAATGCCCGTGTCAAGGCTGCTGGTAATGACTCCGACAAAGCGGAACTGGCCAGGCGCGTACTCCTGCAGGACTCCGATTTTGCTGTCTTCCGCACTATTGTAAAGAGTTATGTAGAGATTTCGCTTGCCTGCGACGGTAGCTACATCTGGGGCCCAGAAGCGTTGAGCCGTGGCTTGCATCTTTCCCCAAGACTCGATGTCGATAGGAGCGACGTCCGACATCTCCCAATGGAACAGGTCGTCGGAGACGATGGAGCGAGTCGGATTGGTGGCAAGACAGTGATAACGGCCGTCCTCGTCCAGCCAAATCGTCGGATCTGGCCAGTCTCGTGGCCAAACGGGATTGGTTATGTTCTGTGTCAAGGCGAGACTCGACCACAGAATCGTCAGCAAAAGTGATAGCGTTCGAAACATGTTTTTCTATACCTTAGTATATTATATAATTCCGCGCAAAGTTACGATTTTCCTTTGAAACCTGCAAAGAAAACGTCGGAAAATAGCAAGGTTGAAGCCCTTCAATGTGCAGAAAGGTGTTTTTATGCACATTATTCTTGCCAGTTTTGCAAGAAAAGTGTAACTTTGCAAGCAAAAGAAGCAAATAAAACATATCGCATGATGAACAGACATAGAGTTTCATTCTTTCAATTTCTCATTCTTTCATTTCTCTTTGTGGCGTTGCCTTTGAGTGCTGAGGACGAGTTGAATCCTGTGGCAGACCCGGCTGCAGTCATCGCTTCGGGCAATGCCCGCTTCACGGTACTCACGAGTCAGATGATTCGCATCCAGTATAGCGCAACCGCTCAGTTTGAGGACAGAGCCACTTTTGCCATTGTGAATCGACGCTTGCCCGTGCCTTCGTTCACGACCGAAACGAGTGACGGCTACCTCTATGTCCATACTGACGACCTGACTCTCCGTTACAAAGAGGGCAGCGTCATCAGCCCTTCCGACAAGAAACCCGATAACCTGATGGTCACGTTCCAAATGAACGGAAGGACCGTGACTTGGTATCCTGGCAAAGACGACTCGATGAATCTGCTCGGCACCTGCAGAACGCTCGACCAAGCTTGGGGCGACAACAAGCGACAGAACTTGGAGAAAGGACTCCTCTCACGAGCCGGTTGGAGCATTATCGACGAGTCTCCTTTGACGACTAGGGGTGACGGGAGCACCACTTACGCACTCGAATCCATCGATGACGGCATTACTTGGTGGGCAAATCCTATCGATAAGTCGGCCATCGACTGGTACTTCCTCGGTTATGGACACGAGTATAAGAAGTGTCTGCAGGACTATACGAAGGTCGGCGGACGCGTTCCCTTGCCGCCGAAATACATACTTGGCTATTGGTACAGCCGCTATTGGTCGTACACAGATAAGCAGTTCTTGCAACTTGTGTACGACGCTGAGAATTACGATGTTCCGATGGATGTCCTCATTATGGACATGGGTTGGCACAAAAGTGGATGGACAGGATGGAGCTGGAACAAAAACCTAATTCCTGATCCTAAAGGGCTTATCGACTCTCTGCACACGCATGGAGTTCGAACCGCACTAAACCTGCATCCCTCTGATGGCGTGGGAACGCACGAGGATTATTATAGCACATTGGCAACCGCCTTGAGGGACAGAACGGGACAGACCATTCTCTGGAAGGTGGAGGACTATAACTTCATGAAGGCTTTCTTTAGGTACGTCATCCGTCCTCACGAGCGAGAAGGCGTCGACTTCTGGTGGTTGGACTGGCAGCAGAAACTTGTCGTCGGCACTCATGCACAGGAGAAAGGCTACACGCCGGCAGAAGGCTCCGAAACTTTGGGCGAGACTTTCTGGTGCAATCACACGTTCTTCGAGGACATGCAAAAGAACAGGCCGAGCCTCAGACCCGTGATATATCATCGCTGGGGCGGGCTTGGTTCGCACAGATACCCAATCTGCTTCTCTGGCGATGCGTGGGCCGCCTGGTCGATGCTCGGGTATGAAATCTTCTTTACAAGTAATGCGAGCAACGTCTTGTATGCC
>JAFYYO010000001.1 GCA_017557475.1 Bacteroidaceae bacterium | reverse complement strand
GTCAAGAACGAAATATATATCCTGCATTCCTTCCAACTTGCTCAGGAAGTGGCGAAGAACCTCAAACTCGATGTGATGTACAACATCCGTTCGGGGTTGCGCAATGTGTCACTCTATGACAATCGTCCCATCACAGTCGACTTCATAACAGACTTTACTGTGCCGGCTAGTTTTATGTTCACTATTGACAGCAGTCGTGGCGGAACCATTGCAGATGTTAAATTTGGTGTTCCGATGGAGAAGTCCGACTTTACGGCAAAGGTGGAGTGGGGCAAAGTCGTGAAGACACCCTTCGGAAACTTCATTGCAACTCCTATTGAAGGCAAACTTAAGGATTTCGTCGGCCAGGCAATCAACGTGCGTCGCATCAGCGTGGAGAATGCTGCCATTATCCTTTATAATAAGGTTACGAGTGGCGAGATAGATAAGGAGAGCACATTGGTTCGCATCACATGTACGGATACAAACATCCAGCGCGCAGATGACATCCTCAGTGGCTTGCTCGATGCTTATAAGCGTAGCATCATCGATGACAAGAATCAAATGGCAAAGAGTACGTCTGCCTTCATCGAAGACCGTATAGCCTTGATACATTCAGAACTGAGTGATGTAGAAGGACAGATGGCTGAGTTCAAGCAGAACAATGGTTTGGTGGATCTCAAAGCCAGCAGCGATGCATATATCACACAAAGTAATACTGCTCGCCAACGTACGATACAAGCCGAGACACAGTACTCCATGATAGAGTATCTCGTGGATTACCTTACTCAGAATATCTCTTCGGGTAACCTCATCCCGACAATGGGCGGGATAAGCGACGCAGGCATTACTACGCAGATAGGAAACTATAATCAGTTGATGCTGCAGCGCAACCGTTTGGCTGAGAATACTTCCGAGAACAGTCCTACCATTGCCGATTATGACAAGAATCTCGAACAGATGCGAACCGCCATTCTTGCCTCGCTCAAAGGCTATAGCGCAAGCCTCAAGCTACAGGTTGAAAAGGCAAGAAAGGAAGAGGCTGGACTTATGGGCAATTTGCACTCGGTACCGCAGCAAGAGAAGAGAGTTATCGACATCGCACGTCAACAAAGCATCAAAGAGACCCTCTACACCTATTTGCTGAACAAGCGCGAGGAGACTGCCCTGCAACTTGCCATCACTGAGGCCAACATTCGTGTTGTAGAGCAGCCTTTCGGCAGCCGCTCTCCAATAGCGCCGCGCACTAAAGTCATCTTTGGTCTAGCCTTCATCATTGGTATCATCGTGCCTTTCCTTTATTTCCAATTGAGGAAACTCTTCGACACCACAGTTCATGGACGTAAAGACGTTGAGAAGTTTACCACAATTCCCATTCTTGGTGAAGTACCTCACAGTCAGGTCGGTATCTCCGATTCGGAAATAATTGTTGAAGAAGATAAGGATGATGTCCTCTCGGAAGCTTTCCGAATGATACGCTTCAATATGCCTTTCATCAACAAAGATGCGCGTGTCATTATGTTGACAAGTACGATGCCTGGTGAAGGTAAGACGTTTATTAGTGGTAACTTCGCTGCCACACTCGGATTGACGGGTAAGAAAGTCGTGCTCATTGATGCTGATATTCGTAAGCGTACCCGAAGCCGACTCGCTGCCAAAGCAGGTAACTTCGGACTTACGTCCTATCTCTCAGGAAATATAGATGACATCTTCAGCCTTGTAGTTCCTGGAAGTGAAAAGTGCAATCTCGATATCCTGCCGGCTGGTATTGTTGCTCCTAACCCCACTGAACTGCTAATGAGTGACCGCCTGGAGAAGTGTATCGAAGAACTCAAGACGCGTTACGATTATGTTGTCATTGATAATGTTCCTGCACAAGTGGTGGCTGATGCCGGTATTGTTAATCGCGTGGTAGACCTCACAATCTACGTCCTTCGTGAAACAAAAGTGGACCGCCGCTACCTGCCTGAATTGGAGCGTTTGCATCAAGAGAAGATATTCAATCATCTTTGTATTGTGATTAACGACAGCCGAGGCAAGAGCAAGCGTTATGGCTATGGTTACGGTTACGGCTACGGTTATGGCTACGGTTACGGCTATGGCTACGGTTATGGGGACAAGAAGAAAAAGAAGAGTCTGTGGAAGAAACTCTTCCGTCGTAAGAGATAGTAATGGAAAAAAAGGAAGCGTGCCAATCGGTACGCTTCCTTTTTTTTGCTTTGTAAGTTTATTACCAGATGTCTTCCGGCTTCTCGGGATTGTCATAGACATCCTTTGCGCAATACTCCAGATAGTCCATATAGAAGAATCGCGTGTCATCGTCCATCACGGTTTTGAACCTGATGTAGTATGTTTCATCGGGGTCCATTGTCTCTCGGATGATAATGCGGCGAACGCAGATATTGGATGCTCGCATCATGTTGGAGTTTCCAGGACCACCAGCACAATACTGATTGCATCCTTTCATGAAGCCAAAGTTGCGCATGCGCTTGTCAACCTCTGCATTGTAATCATCATCGTCGGTGTCAGGGTATGCAGTCTCTCCACCACCAATGTCGCTTTTCACATTTCCATTAGGGGTATGCAGAGTGTTGTCGCCTGCTTGCCGCAGATCCAATGGAATACCCATTGCTGCGAGTTTGTCCTTGTTGGTGCCCCAGTAGAATTGTACCATGCCGCGCATGACACCACCGCATTGGATGGCATATCGCAGTTCATATGTTCCTCGACGTGGTACAGGCGGCAGACGCATTGTGCAATCCAGCAATCCGCGAATAGTCAGTTCGTCACCTTGCATATTTTGCCATCCGTTGCCTCGTCCTGTCCAGTAATTGAATCTGGTTTCATTTGAGATGTCCACATCTTCGAGGTACTTGTACTCTTGATCGGTTGGGATATAGATGTTTTTGTGTTTTTCGTCGGTGATTTCAGAGCAGCGTATGTCGTTGTTCATAAATTCCGGCCACATGCTTGGAACGCTCCAGCGGATACGTTGCTTCTGCAGGTTGTTGCGTGTGTCGTCGCTATACCAGAGCAACTTGTCGATGGGGTAGATGATGCCGTTTCGTATGTTGTTTTCTCCTTCAAGGTTGGGTTCGCCGATGGCAATGCCTTCCTTGTCGGGATCGCATGAGAGTTCCTGATATGTGCCTCGTCGTCCGTTGTCAAGATTGGGGAAACGGTTGAGATAAACGCCGTTCGATTCTTTGCTCTCATAGATTTTCAAGAGACGACGTTTGCCCATCGTTGTATAGAATTCCATGACTGCTACAGAGGGAATCTTTTTATTGATGTCGTAACCTTTCTCGTTGTAGTGATAGACGAGTTTGTTGGCTGGCAGTCGTTCTGGCAACAGGTGGTAAGTGATGAATTGATAGAGGAGATTGTCTTCTGATTCGTAGTTATCGTCGCGCTTTGCTTCGGGATATATACCTTGGCTGTCGAGATAACTCATTACGTCTTCTAAGGTAATATCTTTGACGTCTTTTCCGATGGCTTCTGTCCAGAACTGGTCTGTTTCAGCAAAGAAGGTGAAGCCGTAGTAGCGATGTTCTGGTGTGTGGAAGGTTGCGGTTTCTCCTTTGGTTTCTTCGTTCTTTTTGGGTATTGTGCCGCCTTTCTGGAAGAGACTTTCGTATTTCTCATCGCGATTGGCTGCGAGTGTGTCGAACAAACCGCAGGCATAAACTATCTTTGCAGAAACGACGTATCCTGAATTCTCGTCCTCGATGTACTTCTTCAGCAAGTAGTTCATGGTGTTGTTGCTGGGCGAGATAACGTTATGCATGGAATGTATGACACCATTGATGCAAAGGATGTCTCGGTTGTAGATGTCGATGAGGCAGTCGTTGATGAGCAGGCTGTCGGGGTCGTCGGTATACTGAACGATGAGCTTGCGGTCGTTCATGTTGGGGAGTGGAATCTCCACGCTTTTTGATGTCGAGTTTTGTGCGGGGAGATTGTTTATTTGGTATTCGCTGTAGTCGTCACCGCTGTCGATAATACTGTTGAAGACAATGACGTGAGCGATGGAGTCTCGTTTGCGCTCGTTGGGGAATGCTTCCCAAGTTGCTTCTGGGATGACACCTAGAACGACAAGCGAGTCGAGGTACTCTTGAATCGCTTCGTTTGTGGGTGCGAAGATTGTATAGTGTCCGCGTGCCGATAGTAGTTGGCGGACAGTTGTTTCGCTGATGTCACTTACAGCTACTTCGTTCAGCAGTCGGAAGTATTCACTGTATTGTTCATGCTTCTCCAGATAGCTCGCAATGGTCTCTTCTTTAAAGACATAACGTGCGGAAGTGTCAATTTCTTCTGTGCAGCTTACCATAAAAGTCACGGCTGCAACGGCATACAAGAGGTATTTTCTCATATTGGTCTATTAAGGCTAATAAATCGTTAGGTTGTTAGTATACGAGCACAAATATACGATTTTTTACGTTTGCAGCAAAGAAAGTACGTCTTTTTTTCTTATTTTATTGGTACAAATGGGAAAAAAGAGCACTTTAGCATGTTGCGTAGGAAAACATAATGTGCTTAGTTGGCAAACATAACGTGTTATGTTGCCCATCATAACGTGTTACGTTTGCAATCATAACGTGCGTCGTTGGGAAACTACACTGGGAGTGTTTGAAATCAGCGCTGCAGACGGTTCCTTCCAGCGTCTATTCTGAGGAAGACAAAGAGCAGAATGGTGAAGCCCCAAAGTGAGCTGCCTCCATAGCTGAAGAAGGGCAGCGGAATGCCGATAACTGGTGTCAGGCCGAGCACCATCCCTACGTTGATGAAGACGTGAAACAGGAAGATGCTCAACACGCAGTACCCATAGACTCGACCAAACGTATATGGTTGTCGTTCAGCAAGATGCATAAGCCTCAATATGAGTGCGAGAAAGAGCGTAAGTACGATTGCGCAACCGATGAAACCTTCTTCCTCACCAACTGTGCAGAAGATGAAGTCTGTGTCCTGCTCCGGCACATATTTGAGCTTCGTCTGCGTTCCGTTAAGGAATCCTTTGCCTTCGAGTCCGCCAGAGCCAATCGCTATCTTTGCCTGAATGACGTTGTAGCCAGCCCCTCTTGGGTCGTCTTCTAGGCCGAGCAGCACTCGAATGCGCGTCTGCTGATGCGGCTCCATCACTCTGTTCAGCACGAAGTCGGCGGAATAGAAGAAGCCCATACTGCCCAAAGTGAAGAGTGCGATGAGCAAGTAGGGAAGGGCTCTGTCGCGAAGAGCGAGGTAGAGACAATAGATTGCAGACAACAGGCAACAGAGGGCCATCAGCCATACTGCATCGAAGGGATAGATGAAGCGGGCAAAGAGGATTGCTGCTGCGTCGATAAGCAGCGAATATAGCAGAATGCGAATCCAGTAGTTGTTCCTCTCCCCACCATAAACTTTGATAAAGCCAACCGTGAAGATTTGTATGAGAAGCATCACGAGAGCGTGCCCAAGACTCATCTGTTCGACGCCAAGAAGCGGCACATCTGCATAGCGAACGCCTACCACGAAATAGACGACGGCTGAGATTGCGGTAAAGAGCAAGCAGCCAGGCATTCCTTCGCGATAGAGCATCAGGAAGAGTGCACTATAGACCAAAGCGCTTCCCGTCTCTTTCTGCATGACGATTAAGCCCATAGGAATGACTATCAGAGCGATGCAGATGATGAAGTCCTTCCAGTTCCTGACGTCGAAGCCATATGTGCTCATCACTTTCGCCAAACAGAGTGCGACGCCAAACTTCGCGAACTCAGCGGGTTGTATGCTGAAGCTTCCTATCTTGATCCACGACATCGAACCCTTGATATCGTGAGCCATGAAGGGCGTTATAAAGAGTAGGGCAAGGAAACCTATATATATAATATAGGAAAGAGACTCGAAGATTCGGTCGTCCGTCATGAGGATGAGGAAGGCAAGAAGCAGGGAGGTGCCTATCCAAACAATCTGCATGCCGCTTCTGGTGGAGAAGTCGAGGATGCTGGTCGATTGCTCATAGTCGTAGCAAGCACCGCAAACACTCATCCATCCGAGTGCCAAAAGCACGACATAGATGAAGATGGTGAGCCAGTCGAGCGACCCCCAAAGCGTAGGAGCTTTCTTCTTATTCTTGTTGTTCCTCATTCTTCTCAGACTTTTGTCCGTTATCCGTTGTCTTTTGTCCGTTGTCTATCTTATACAGATGCCTATTCTCGAAGCTTGTGGCTCGAGCCTCACTTGCAGCAGAAAGCTTGCCGTTGATGTATTGTTCCATCATGAGCGCACCAATAGGAACGCCGTAAGTTGCTCCCCAAGTGCCGTTCTCGACATAGACGCAAATGGCAATCTTGGGGTTCTCTCTTGGCGCAAAGCCCATGAATACGCTGTGGTCTTGTCCATGAGGGTTCTGAGCTGTTCCTGTCTTACCGCAGACTTCATAGAAGGAGGTGTTGGCCAGTCGGCAAGTTCCTCCCAGTACGGCATTTCGCATTCCTTGAACGACTGTCTCGTAATGCTTGCGTTCTACCTTTGTGTAGCGCTTCTTTGTGTAGAGTGTGTCGAGCGGCTGCCCCTGCACTTCCTTGACGACATGCGGAATGATGTACCATCCTCTGTTTGCGATAGTTGCTCCAAGATTGGCAATCTGCAGGGGAGTGAGGTTGACTTCGCCTTGTCCGATGCTGATGCTGATGACGGTCAATCCGCTCCAATCCTCTTTATATGCTTTGTCGTAGAATTGTGCGTTGGGAATCATGCCTCGCTTCTCTCCTGGGAGGTCGATGCCGAGTTTGTAGCCAAAGCCCATGCTGACCATATAATCCTTCCAGGTGGTCATCGCCTCTTGAACCGTCTTATACTTCGT
>JAFYYO010000038.1 GCA_017557475.1 Bacteroidaceae bacterium | reverse complement strand
AGTTGTCATGAAGGAGTGCGTGATGCCGTTCTGCTCGAAATAGTTGTTCAATGCCATCAGGTCCAGACGAATCTCTTCAGGAATGATGTAGACTGTTGCTCCGCATGTCAATGCAGGATACATATCCATCATACATGCATCGAAACCATAGCTGGCATATGCTGCAACACGATGATCGGCCTTCAGTTCATAGTATCGCTGATACCAATGGCAGAATGCAACGAGATTTCCATGCGTCAATTGACAACCTTTCGGCACACCAGTAGAGCCAGAGGTGTAGAGAAGAATGAAGAGTGAGGAAGGCGAGATAGAGTACTTAGGGTCCTTAAAGTCCTTAAGGTCTTTAAGGTCTTTTGTCAGCAAGACTTCGCCTTTATATTCGTCAACGATGTCCCGTAACTCTTCGTCGGCAATGAGCAACTTTGCCTCGGCATCCTGCATCATGAAGTTCAAGCGCTCCTTCGGATAACTGGGGTCGAGCGGCTGATAAGCACATCCTGCTTTCAAAATGCCTAACGATGCTATTACCATCCATTCACAACGAGGAATAAGCACAGACACAACATCCTCTGTCTTCAAACCTTTCGAAACAAGATTGTTTGCAATACGATTGCTGATTTCATCTACTTCTGCATAAGTATATTGCTTATCCTTATAGACGACGGCGATGTTGTTGGGCATTGCCTTTGCCTGCTTGGCGAAGAGCGAGACGATGGTCTGCGTGCTGTCATAATCGACATCCGTCTGGTTGAAGTTGTCGAGCACTCCGACCTGCGCTGGCGTAGCTATCTCGATGTCGCATAGCTTTGCTTTGGTAAGCATACCTTCTACGACAGCTTCATAACTTTCCAAGAACTGTGCAACAAGTTCCTTTGAGTACTCGTTGGAATGATACTCTGCCTTTACGTGATACTTGCTTTCACGAACGAAAGCCTTCAAGTAAAGCGATGCATCGAGCGTGCTATTGCCGATGCGTTCTGCCTGCATAGGCTTGTCGCACATCTTGTCATCGGCAAAAAGGGAAGCATGCCAAGCGAACATACTGTTGCTCTGAGGTTTGATGTCTTCCATCAGGTCGCTATAAGAATAGATATCATGCTGCCTACATCCGCTCATTTGCTCCTGTCCTGCCTTGAGGAAGTCGAGCACTGAAGTTTCGCCATCGAACTTTGCATAGACTGGCAAAGTTTTGACAAACATGCCGACAGTATTTTTGAGACGCTTGTCTTGTCTGCCGTTATAGACAGTTGTGAAGAGCGACTCCTGTTCGTTGTTGAACTTTGCAAGCAGAAAAGAATAAGCAGAAGTGAAGAATGTGCTCTTGAAGATGCCGTTTTCTTTGCAGAAGGTCTCCACACTTTCTATACTTACATTTAATGTGTGGAGCAGACTGTCTTCTGTGATCTCTTGCTTCTCAAGGTCTGGTATCAGTTGAGTGAAAACATCGCCGCAGTCGAAGTTCTTTGCATACCATTCTTTTGCCTCTTTGAAAGCAGGCGTCTGCCGCTCGGCCTCTTCATTTGCCGCCACAGCGGCCAAAGAAAGCTCCTCTTTCTCAAGCGTGAGCCCATGGTAAGCCTTGTCAATGTCTGCGAGCAACAGGTGCATCGAAGTGCCATCGACGATGATATGATGATAGTCGATAAAGAGATACAGATGGTTTGTATCGCGAAGCAGGCGAATGCGGAATAACTGATCGTTATAGATGTCGAAGGGCTTAACGAGCGAGGTCTTCTTTGCCGCGATGTCATCTATTTCCTCAATGGCAACAGAAAAACTGTCGTCCCCACTAACCGTCTGCATAGGTTCCCCCTCATCGTTCAGCACAATACGAGTGAAGAGCGTCGGGTGTGCTTTTACTGCTGTCCCGATTGCCTTGCAGAGCCTTTCGGCATCAAGACTCCCATCGAGCGTATAGAGATAAGGAAGGTTGTAGCAAATCTCGCCACTATGGTTGACGCATTCTACATAGATGCCGTATTGTGTTTTACTTAAAGGGCTTGCCATTGTGAATTATAAAATAAGAATTATGAATTGTCTTTTACCATTTCTTTGATATGATGCGGGGAGAGACCACGAGTGAGAACCAAGCCCATTTCAGGTCTTCGTTCTCTTCGACTCGCTTCAACTTCTCCATCGTCTCGGAGCTTGCCATATAGGAGAAGCCGAGAGCCACCTTAGCATCTTTCAGTATCTGATAGGACGCTTCAACATCGATATCGTGTCCCAGCGTCTTGTTTATTCCTTTCAGAGAGGTTGCCATTGCCATGTAATGGTATGTGGCACTTAGATTCAACCCCTTGATGGGGCTGTATGTAGCTCCCGTATAGAGATTCTGCAAACCCGGGCTGAAGCCTTCGTGGAAGTTCTGCACATAGAAGAAGTCCATCATGCCGTAGAACTTATGGTGGGAGCCATAGACGGGATTAAAGTATTTGACGACCTTATGTTGAACCAAACCCAATCCGCCATGGCTGCGTACGACGAAATAATCGTCACCGCTCAGATAGTCATAACCTGCCAAACCACCCACTTGCCT
>JAFYYO010000320.1 GCA_017557475.1 Bacteroidaceae bacterium | reverse complement strand
CTAAGAAATTCCTCATCAACGGAATAAGGAAGTAAATAAATTAGGCGTGTCTAGTTGCCTAACTAGACGTGCCTAATTTGCAAACTAGGCGTGTCTAATTGACCAACTAGGCACGCTTAGTTTGTCAACATACCTGGGAACAACTCTTTCTTCGACAAGTACCAAAGAACGATGCCGGCTGCGACGCTTACATTCAGGCTGTGCTTGGTGCCAAATTGAGGGATTTCGAGGCAACCATCACACATGTCGACGACTTGCTGCTGAACGCCTTTCACTTCGTTGCCAAGCACAATGGCATACCTCCTGTCGAGCTGCCTCGTGAAGTCCTGAAGCATGGTGCTACCCTCACATTGCTCAATGGCAAGAACCTCGTAACCCTGCTGTTTCAACCAATTAACCGCGTCTTCAGTCCGTTCGAAATACTTCCAGTTGACACTCTCTTCTGCCCCTAAAGCCGTCTTATGAATTTCAGGATGAGGAGGCTGAGCAGTTATACCACACAACACAACACCTTCTATGCGAAAAGCATCGCTGCTGCGGAACACACTACCTACATTATAAAGACTTCGCACATGGTCCAACACTACTACCAGAGGCTGCTTCTCAGAGTCCTTGAACTCAGCCACACTCATGCGTCCCATCTCCGTAACTTTCAGCTTTCTCATGCCTCGTATATTATAAAGATGTGGACAAAGTTAACAATTTCTGTGGATAACCTGGTTAATAACCCTGCACTTATTCACACTAAAAGCAACAAAACGGACCTACCCTACCCTTTATTCACATCATCCGAAAGTTATAAAAGTTGTTTCAACACAAAAAAAGAGAGTTATCAAGGCAGCATATCAGGGAAAATTATTAACTTTGCATGTTGTTCATAATTGTGGATAACCTACAACCAAAAGAATGTCATCTGACTGCATATAAAGGAGAAAAAAGAGAAAGACCATTGTTAATAACCAAAGCAAACATGTTGATAGGGTGTTTATAACAAAATATGCGATGAAATGGGGCAAAAAGTTATAAACTTATGAACCGCATATCATCATCATCATATAGTATTTATTTTAAAATTATAAAAAGAAATATAATAATATAAAGATGGTTGATAAGAGTTGGAAAGCTGCCGGCTATGTTATTGAATCTATACCTAATGGTATAGATATGAAGGCCGAGATTCGCAAGATGTGCAAGGAAAAGAATGCAGTCATCATGGCGCATTACTATACTCATGGTGAGATACAGGATATTGCTGACTTTGTTGGCGACAGTCTTGCCCTTGCTCAACAGGCTGCAAAGACTGATGCGGACATAATTGTGATGTGTGGCGTTCACTTTATGGGCGAGACGAACAAGATTCTTTGCCCAGACAAGAAGGTGCTCGTTCCTGACCTCAATGCCACTTGTAGCCTTGCAGAAAGTTGTCCGCCGAAGGAGTTTGGAGAGTTCGTAAAGGCTCATCCTGGTCATACAGTCATTAGTTATGTGAACACGACTGCAGCCATAAAGGCACTCACGGACATTGTAGTTACCAGCGGAAACGCTTTGAAAATAGTGAACCAATTGCCTAAAAATGAGAAGATAGTGTTTGGTCCTGACCGCAACCTCGGCAATTACATCAACTCTATTACTGGCAGAGAGATGGTCTTATGGAATGGTGCTTGTCATGTTCACGAGAAGTTCAGCCTTGAGAGGATACTCGAGTTGAAGGCCGAACATCCCCAAGCAAAGATTCTTGTGCACCCAGAATGCAAAGGTCCAATCGTTAAGGTGGCTGATAAGGTTGGCAGTACGGCTGCTCTTCTCAAGTTCAGTCAGGAAGATGAAGCAAAGGAGTTCATCGTAGCAACTGAGAGCGGCATCCTTCATAAAATGCAGCAAGCTTGTCCGGAAAAGGTCTTTCTGCCTGCTCCTCCTGAGGATAGCACTTGTGCTTGCAACGAGTGTAACTACATGAAACTTATAACGATGGAGAAGCTCTATAACTGTCTTCGCTATGAATGGCCAGAGATTAAGGTGAGCAAAGCAGTCTCGAGTAAAGCCGTAAAGTGCATCAACAGAATGCTCGACATGAGTAAGTAGCAAATATGTCGTCTCTCATAACCGATCTCGCCTACATTCTTGTTGTTGCAAGTATTGTGACAATCATCTTCAAGCGACTTAAACAACCGCTTGTTCTCGGGTATATTGTGGCAGGTTTCTTGGCTGGACCGCACATGCCCTACACTCCTTCGGTCAGTAGCATGGAGGGTATCGAGGAGTGGAGCCAGTTTGGAGTTGTCTTCTTGATGTTCACGCTTGGTCTTGAATTCTCGTTTAAGAAGATTATGAAGATGGGCATGCAACCCATTCTGACAGCCATCATGGTGATGTGCTGCATGATAGGAATAGGCGGCATGATTGCTTTGTTGTTCGGCTGGAGCAGTATGGATCGACTCTTTCTTGGGGGTATGCTGAGCATGAGCTCAACCACGATTATCTACAAGGCATTCGACGACCTCGGACTTCGCACGAAACGCTTTGCTTCAGGGGTAATCTCGGTTCTCATCATCGAAGACATACTTGGCATTCTTCTCATGGTGATGCTGAGTGCTTTGGCTGTGAGCCGAACCTTCGAGGGCTTTGAACTCATCAAGAGCCTCATGCAGTTGGCGTTCTTCCTGCTGCTTTGGTTTCTCGTCGGCATCTACCTTCTTCCCCTTCTTCTACGCAAAGCAAACAAATATATCAACAGCGAGACGCTCCTTGTTGTGTCTGTTGGATTGTGCTTTCTAATGGCTGTGATAGCGACAAAGGTTGGTTACAGTCCTGCTTTTGGCGCGTTCATGATGGGAAGCATCCTGGCTGAAACCCTTGAGGCAGAGAATATTGAGAAGGGCGTAGGCTCGCTTCGAGACCTCTTCGGAGCAGTCTTCTTCGTGTCTGTCGGCATGATGGTGGAGCCTTCGGTACTGAGTGAATACTGGCTTCCCATACTTGTCCTGACTCTTGCAGTCGTTTTGGGACAGATGTTCTTCGGCACCTTGAGTTTCTTTGCAACAAGTGGAAACGTCCAGACAGCTGTGAGAAGCGGTTTCTCGATGGTGCAGATAGGTGAGTTCGCCTTCATTATCGCGGCTTTGGGACAAGAGTTGGGCGTAACAAGTAAGTTCCTTTATCCTGTAGTTGTCTCGGTTAGTATCATCACCACCTTCCTTACACCTTACATCATTAAATTTTCTCCGAAGGCTGCTAACCGCATTGAGAAGTCGATGAGCAGCGAGTTGCAATCGCTCATAAAACACGGTAAAACCCTTTCTATAAACAGGAGAGCACAGCGTTTGGTTCTTTCTCCAGCCCTTGCTTGGCGGCAGTTGTTCAAGGCGATTCTTGTTCAAACAATTGCTTATTTGACGATAAGTGTAGCGATTGCCCTGTTTAGTTTTGCTACGATTCTGCCTCTTTGCCGTCACATCATTAGTGAGAAGTACGGAAGTTACGTTTGTCTCGTAATCACCCTGCTGCTTTTGTCGCCTTGCATCAGGCCGATTGTCATCAAGAAAAACCACAGTAAAGAGGTAAAATATCTGATTTCATCGGGAAAAATAAGGGCTTTTCTTGTTCGACTTGTCCTGTTGATAAAGGCGCTTTTGGGTTTCGCAATTATATATAATGTAGTGTCTTTCGTCTCTCCACTCTGGTGGGTTTGGAACGCGCTCATCAGTCTTGCAGCACTCATCTTGATGATTGTGAGCCGACTTGTCAAGTATACAAGCATTAGAATAGAGCGGACATACAAGCAGAATCTGCGTCTGAGGGAGCAACAAACGGCTTTGAGTTATGGCAGAAAATTGCGTGGAAGAGACCTGCAGATAGCCCGAGTGAAGGTTCCTGCCCATTCTCGATGGGGCGGAAAGACGCTTGCTCAGCTTCATTTCGGCAAGACTGATCGCGTTCATATCGCAGCTATCCTTCGAGCAGGGCACAGAATCAACATTCCTGGAGGCAGTCATCGCATCTATCCAGGTGATATTCTTGAGGTTGTGGCGGGAGTTGAAGCTATCGATGCTCTGCGTCAAAGAAGCGAACAAGAAGTGCTGCCTCTGCAGGAACGAAACAAAGAGAAGCACAACTTATCCATTATTTCCGTCAAACTAAGCGAGAGTAGTTTGCTCATCGGACAGACCTTGCAAGACGTCGATTTCCGCCTTCGTTACCATTGTATGGTGGTCGGAGTGGAGAACGAAGAAGGTCATCTCGGCACGATTCAAGCGAAGCGACCCTTCCAGCAAAACGATATTGTTTGGGTTGTGGGCGAGGAAGCCGACCTCAGCATGCTGTCGATGGTGATATAGGTCCACGTTATGATTGTAAACATTACACGTTATGATTGCGATCATAACACGTTATGTTTGCCAACTAGGCGTGGCTAGTTTGCCAACTAGGTGTGGCTAGTTTGAGAATTAGGCGTGGCTAGTTTGGCAATTAGACGTGGCTAGTTTTCAAACGACTAGTGTGCCTCGAGCCAATTTGACCCCCATCCGCAGTCAGCAATCAATGGAACACTCAGATTAGCAGCACCTTGCATCTCCTCGATGACCAAGTTCTGAAGCCTTTCTTTCTCTTCTGGAAGGACTGAGAAATTGAGTTCATCGTGCACTTGAAGAATCATCTTCGACTTCAGACCTTCTTCCTTGATGCGCCTATGAACACGAATCATCGCAATCTTAATAATATCTGCTGCACTGCCTTGAATAGGCGCGTTGATGGCGTTTCGCTCCGCATATCCACGAACCACCGAGTTGTTCGAGTTGATGTCTGGAAGTTGGCATCTTCTCTTGAAGATAGTCTCCGTGTAACCCTTCTCGCGAGCCATCTCGATACTCTTGTCCATATAGGCTTTCACGCCTGGATAAGTGGCGAAATACTCGTCGATAAGTTGCTTGGCTTCAGTCCTTGAAACGCCCATCCTCTCTGCCAAACCGAAGGCACTTATGCCGTAGATGATGCCGAAATTGGCTGTCTTGGCCTTCCTTCTCTCATCCGAAGTGACTTCACTCAGCGCTTTTTTGAAGATTTTTGACGCAGTTGCGGCATGAATGTCGTTGCCCTGCATGAAGGCTTCAATCAGGTTCTTGTCCTGACTCAAATGTGCCATAATTCTCAACTCAATTTGGCTGTAGTCGGCACTAAAAAAGAGTTGTCCAGGATAAGGAATAAAGGCTTTGCGCACCTCTTTACCCTGAGCATCTCGAACAGGAATGTTCTGCAGGTTCGGATTCGACGATGAGAGCCTTCCTGTAGCCGTAACCGTTTGATTGAAAGACGTATGAATGTGGCCGGTTTGTGGATTTATGAGCTGAGGAAGAGCGTCGATATAGGTGCTCAGCAACTTCTTTAGTCCTCTGTATTCCAGTATCTTGCCGACTATCGGATGCTTTCGTTTGAGCGCTTCCAACACTTCTTCGCTAGTCACATATTGTCCCGTCTTTGTCTTCTTCGCCTTGCTGTCGAGTTTGAGGCTTTCGAAGAGCACCTCGCCCACCTGTTTCGGACTTGAGATGTTGAAGTTAAGTCCGGCCAAAGTATGTATGTCCTTCTCGAGTCCGAGCAGTTGTTCGGTAAAGAGTTTACTTGTTTCCTTCAGCCCTTCAGTATCGATTAGAACACCGGCTTCCTCCATCTCGGCAAGGACAGGCATTAGCGGCATTTCAATTTCAATAAAGAGGTTCCAGAGGTCTTCCTGCTTCAGCTCGACCTCGAGACGCTGCTTGAGTTGGCAAACGTCGCTGCAGTTATAGACCGAAAGCAAGTAGTCCAAGTAGTGACGCATCTCGGGATGAAGGAGATAATGGGCGATCTCGGTGTCGAACATCTCATTGTCCGTCAGCCCTTTAGCCTTGATTTCCTTCCATTGAGACTTAAGATTGTGGCCGATTACGATATTGTCTTTCACCACAAAAGGCTCGCTCTTTTCCTCCTTTTTTTGTGGCGGATTAGGTGCCGAACTGAATAAATCGAGCTGAACAGGCCCTTTGTCTTCGGTCTTTTTCTGTGGTTCGGGAGCCGTTCCGAAGAGGTCGAGTTGCAAGGAACCATCGTTATTGGCTGTCTTTTTCTCCTCCTCCTTGGGGGAGGTCGGGAGGGGGCTAGGCTTCTTATTCAGCAATTGTCTGAACTCGAGGCGTTTGAAGAGTTCCTGAAGCTTGTTGTTGTCAGGCTCTTGAAGCTGCAAAAGGTCCATATCGAGGCTGATTGGAACCTCTTGGTTGATAGTCGCCAGCCACTTGCTCTGCTTGATTTGTTCGACGTTGTTCTCAACCTTTTCCTTCAACGCACCCTTCAATTTGTCCGTCGAAGCCAGCAAATTCTCGATGCTTCCGAACTCCTCGATGAGTTTCTGAGCTGTCTTCTCCCCCACTCCCGGGCAGCCAGGAATGTTATCGACGGCATCTCCCATCAGTCCCAACATGTCGATAACTTGCGAAGGCGACTGCAATCCCCACTTCTTCTTCACTTCCTCGACGCCCAGAATCTCTGCCTCGCTGTTCTTCCCAACCGCAGGTCGATAGATTTTAACCTGTTCTGTGACGAGCTGTCCGAAGTCCTTATCAGGCGTCATCATAAAGGTATCTATACCCTTCTGATCAGCCTGATGAGCCAACGTGCCGATGACATCATCCGCCTCAAACCCAGGTACTTCGAGCACGGGAATGCGATAGGCAGCCAGTATTTCCTTGATGATGGGCACGGCAAACCTGATTGCTTCGGGCGTTTCCTCTCTTTGGGCCTTATACTCGGGGAAGGCTTCGTGCCTGAAAGTACCGCCATGAGGGTCGAAGGCAACACCCAAATGCGTCGGTTCGCCCTTGCTAATCACCTCTTCAAGCGTGTTGACAAAACCGAGAATGGCAGACGTGTTTTCGCCCTTCGAGTTGATTCTCGGGTTCTTTATGAAGGCGTAATAAGCACGATAAATCAGTGCGTAAGCATCAAGTAAATAGAGTCTTTGCATCTTTTTCTGTCCTTTTATGTGGTAAAGTTACGGAAAAAATATGAAAGAAGCACTTTTTTATGTAAATTTGCACTCTAAAGATGAGATAAATGGACGTACTTGATAAGATAAAGGCCCCTGTTGCGGCTGAATTGGAGCAATTTAACGAGGCTTTCCGCAAAACGCTTTATAGCGATAACCCACTGCTCGAACAGGCTGTGGAACACTTGCTTAAGGCTCCTGGTAAGCAGATTCGTCCGCTCCTTGTATTGCTTTCGGCAAGAATGGTGGGCAAGATAGACGATAAGGTTATCAATGTTGCTTTGGCTTTGGAGATGCTTCACACGGCCACTTTGGTGCACGATGATGTGGTGGACGAAAGCGATCGTCGGCGTGGATTGCCTTCCTTAAATGCCTTTCTCAGCAATCAAGTTGCCGTTCTTAGCGGTGATTTTGTGCTCAGTAAGGCCCTCGAATGTGCCGCTTTGACAGAGGATGTGCGGGTGGTTCGCTACATTGCGCAACTCGGTCAGACGCTTGCCGACGGCGAACTTCTGCAGCTTTATAATAATGATTCAAATGTTCTGTCGGAGGCCGCATACTTTGATGTCATCTCTCGCAAAACGGCAAGTCTGTTCTCTGTCTGTGCTCGTTTGGGGGCTTTGGCAGCAGGCGGTGACGAAGGTGATGCAGAGCGTTTGGGTCAGTTCGGCAAGCTCATCGGCATCTGTTTCCAGATTCGCGATGATATTTTCGACTATGGAACGGCTGAGGTGGGCAAGCCTGTTGGCAACGACATGAAGGAGGGAAAGCTCACATTGCCAGCCATTTATGCCATCAAGCACAGCGAAGATGAGTCGATTCGTGAGTTGGCACAGAAGGTACGCCGTCGTGAAGCGAGTGCCAAAGAGATTCAAAAGCTTATCAAGTTCTCGGTTCAGGAGGGCGGATTGGAGTACGCGCAGTGGCATATGAAAGACATGCAAGGCATGGCCGACGGCTTGATTGACGATACTCGCGACGCCTCTATTACTGAAGCTTTGCACCTTCTTGCCTCTTTTGTTGCGGAAAGAGTTTTCTGATTCCACGTCTTAACTATTCTATTATGGTAGGACGCTTTGCCCCTTCACCAACTGGACGCATGCATTTGGGCAATGTGTTTTGTGCACTTCTCTCGTGGCTTTCGGCCAAGAGTCAAGGCGGAGAATGGCGTTTGCGCATTGAAGACCTCGATCCTGACCGCTCTCGTCGCGACTTTGTTCTGCAGTTGATGGACGACTTGCAATGGCTTGGGCTGCCTTGGGACGGGGAGGTCGTGTGGCAGAGCCAGCGAGGGGACATCTACGAGCAGTATCTCAAACAGTTACAAGACAAGGGTCTCACCTACCCTTGCTTCTGTTCTAGGGCCGACATCATGGCAACTCAAGCGCCTCACGAAACAGATGGACGCATCGTTTATGCTGGCACTTGCAGGGGAAAAAAACTAGATGAAATGGCGCAAAATACACCTCATGCCACAAGATTTATGGTTCCGAATGAGGTCATAACTTTCATAGATGGGCATTATGGCGAGCAAAGTGTGAACCTGTCACAGCATTGTGGCGATTATGTCCTGCGTCGAAAGGATGGGGCTTGGGCTTATCAGTTGGCCGTTGTGGTTGATGATGCGTTGATGGGCATTACGGAGGTTGTGCGTGGACGCGACCTTTTGTTGAGTACGCCGCAACAGTTGCATCTTTATCGCACCTTGGGTTTCCCTGAACCGCACTACATTCATCATCCGCTTTTGGTCAATGAAAATGGCCAACGCCTTTGCAAGCGTGACAAATCTCTAGACCTTTCTATTCTTCGCGAGAAACACAAAAATCCCGATGAAATCGTGGGTTTTTTAGCATTTTGGGCTGGTCTTCTTCCCGAACCGACGCCTTCCCTACCCCAAGATTTACTGCCTTTGTTCTCCTGGCAAAAAGTCCCGACAGAGGACATCACAGCCTCCTTTTGAAAATTAGGCACGCCTAGTTTGTCAATTAGGCACGCCTAGTTCGCCAATTAGCCACGTCTAGTTTGTCAATTAGCCACGCCTAGTTTGAGAACTAGCCCTGCTGTGTTTTATCCGAAGAAGATTGCTGCGACGGCAATTGCTGCGATGACACCGCAAATGTCGGTCAGGAGGCCTGCCATGACGGCGTGGCGCGTCTTGCGAATACCTACGGAACCGAAGTAAACGGCCAGTATGTAGAAGGTCGTATCGGTTGCGCCTTGGAAGATGCACGACAGGCGAGCAATGAAGGAATCGGGGCCATACTGCTGCATCGCATCGACCATCATTCCCCTTGCTCCGCTGCCGGAAAGGGGCTTCATAATGGCTGTGGGAAGTGCCGCAACATAATCCGCGTTGCCGCCACACATTTCAACCAATCTTCCGAGTCCACCCACGATGAAGTCCATCGCTCCCGAAGCACGGAAAACTCCGATGGCAACAAGGATGGCGACCAAGTATGGGATGATGCGAACGGCAGTCTCAAAGCCTCCTTTTGCCCCTTCGATGAAGGCTTCGTAAACATTTATTTTCTTTCGTACTCCTGCCCAAATAAAGGCGATTATGATGCTGAAAAGTAGGACGTTGGCAACGACGGTGCTCCACTTGTTCATCGTCTCCTGGTCAACCTGCGTGCCAAGCCAAATCACGCCGCTCACCACGAGGCAAATGCCGAGCACGAATGCCATGATGGTTCGGTTGAAGAGATTGATGCGTTGGTACAGACTTGTGATGACTATGCCTGCGAGTGTGGCAATGGCAGTCGCGATGAGGATGGGAATGAAGACGTCCGTAGGTTGTGCCGCTCCAGCCACTGCGCGATAGGTCATCACGCCGACTGGTATCAAGGTCAAGCCGCTGGTGTTCAGCACGAGGAACATAATCATCGCATTTGTTGCGGTGTCTTTCTTCTGATTCAGTTCCTGCATGCCCTCCATCGCCTTAAGTCCCAGCGGAGTAGCTGCGTTGTCGAGGCCCAGCATATTGGCACTGAAGTTCATGAAGATGTGCCCGAAGACGGGATGACCTGCGGGAATTTCGGGGAAAAGGCGTACCATGAGAGGCGACAACCAACGAGCTAAAGTATCGACTAGACCGCCTTTTTCGCCAATCTTCATGATGCCCATCCACAAAGACAACACGCCTGTCAAGCCGAGGGAAATCTCGAAAGCAGTTTTCGCACTGTCGAACGTGCTGTTCATTATCGCGGGAAAGACCTCGGTGTTGCCCATAAAGAGCTGCACCAAAGCGATGAGAAAAGCGATGAGGAAAAAACCTATCCAGATGTAATTCAGTACCATAGAAGTTAATTAAATCAGAATAATCGGAGAATTAGGAGTAATCTGAGTAATCGGAGACTCAGTCGAAGAGGTTGCCTTGCAAAGGGTTGCCGTAACGTCCGCCCATCTTTATGCCCAGATGTCGGTAGGCGAGTTCGGTCACTTCGCGGCCTCTGGGAGTGCGCTTGATGAAGCCTTCCTTGATGAGGAACGGCTCGTAAACCTCCTCGACGGTGCCTGCGTCTTCGCCCACGGCTGTGGCTATCGTGTTGATACCCACGGGACCGCCCTGGAACTTATTGATAATGGTGGTCAAGATCTTGTTGTCTATCTCGTCGAGACCGTAGCGATCTATGTTAAGAGCCTCAAGTGCGACGCGTGCTATTTGCAGGTCGATGCGGCCATTTCCCTTGACTTGTGCGAAGTCGCGAACGCGTCGGAGCAGTGCATTAGCGATTCGTGGCGTACCACGACTGCGGCTTGCAATCTCGCCGGCGGCTTCGAAGTCGATGGGCACGCCGAGTATGCCCGACGAACGCATCACGATTTTCTGCAAGGTGTCGGCATCGTAGTACTCTAAGTGCATATTGATGCCGAAGCGTGCTCGCAGGGGAGCCGTGAGCAAGCCGCTGCGAGTGGTGGCTCCCACAAGCGTGAACGGCGCCAAATCTATCTGGATGCTGCGTGCCGAGGGTCCTTTGTCGATCATGATGTCGATGCGGTAATCCTCCATTGCAGAGTAGAGATATTCCTCCACAATGGGTGAAAGGCGATGTATCTCGTCGATGAAAAGGACATCATTCGGCTCGAGGGAAGTGAGGATGCCGGCAAGGTCGCCAGGCTTATCGAGCACAGGTCCGCTCGTCAGCTTAAAGCCTACTCCGAGTTCGTTGGCAATGATGTTGGACAACGTGGTCTTTCCCAAGCCTGGAGGTCCGTGCAGAAGTGTGTGGTCGAGGGGTTCTCCTCTGTATTTCGCAGCCTCGACGAAGATGCGCAGGTTCTCGACAACTTTGTTTTGTCCGCTAAAGTCCTCGAAGCACAAAGGACGGAGCGCGTTCTCGAAGTCCTTTTCCTTCTGCCTTCCTTCTTGTCTTATGTCGAAATCTTCCATAGTTCTAATGCTTTGTCTTCGGCTTGTTGCATGAGTGTTCTTTCTTCGTCTGTCTTGTCGCGAAGGCCGCAGAGATGTAGCAAACCGTGTATGATTATGCGGTGCAATTCCTCGTTTTCTGTGACTCGGAACAGGTCGGCATTGCTCTTGACGGTGTCGATGCTGATGTAGATATCGCCGCTCAGCGAGTCGCCACTGCTGTAGTCGAAGCCAATGTGGTCAGTATAGTAGTCGTGCCCGATGAAGCGTTGGTTGATGTCGAGCATAGTTTCATCGTCGACGAAGATGTAGTTCACATCGCCCACGACTTTATTATAGCTCTTTGCAACCTGTCTGACCCAAGCCGAGACCTCTGCCTCAGCGATATCCGGCATTGCTGTTCCTTGTGTGTTGAACGTAATCATGTCGCAAAGCAACCAAACCCTAATCCCTAATCTCTAATCCCTAATCCTTTTCAAGCAGTTCGATTGCCTTCTTGACCACCTCGTCGTCGGCATAGATGATGGCAAAGTACTCGCTCATATCCCAAAGGTCTCGCGCCACGAGAGCCTTGACAATGAAGCGGATGTTGTCAGTCGCCTTCTGCCTTTCCTCGTCGTCTTTCGGCTTGATGTTCTGTTTTTCGCCTTCCTCAAAGATGCCGTCGATGACTTCCTGAGGCAGTTGATATTCGGCCTTGAACTGCTCGAAGGTGGGATAGGCCTTCGCCAACTTCTTACGGTTCTTGTCCATGTACTTGAGGTTTGCGTTGATGATGATGCTCTTGGCCGACATCTCGCGATAGCACTTGGCGTAGCGAGTCGTATCGAGCGGCACGAAGCAGTCGGGCATGATGCCGCCTCCACCATAGACCGTACGACCTTTGCGAAGCGTCTGATACCGCAGAGAGTCGGGGAAATGGATGCTGTCGGCGTTCGTCAACTCGCCTTTGTTGTAGCGATTTATGACGTCTTTAGCGTAATCCAGACCTTTTCCTTTCTCATACGGCTTCTGTATGCTGCGACCGCTTGGCGTGTAGTAACGAGCCGTCGTGAGACGTATCATGCTGCCGTCGGGCATGTCGAGGGGACGCTGCACAAGTCCTTTTCCGAACGAACGTCTGCCTACCACGATGCCGCGATCCTGATCCTGGATGGCACCGGAGAGTATCTCGGCAGCCGAAGCGCTGTATTCATCGATGAGAACAGCCACTTTACCCTCCTGGAAACAGCCTCCGCCGCTGCTTCGGAACTCCTGGCTGGGCACACTCCTACCCTTCGTATAGACAATCATGTCGCCTTTCGGAAGGAACTCGCTGGCGATGTCCGCAGCTGCCTGAAGGAAGCCTCCTGAGTTCTGTTGGAGGTCGATGATGAGGTCCTTCATGCCCTCGCCTTTGAGCTTCTTGATGGCTGTGACGACCTCATCGTGCGTCGTCTGCGCAAAATTGTTGAAGCGAACGAGGCCAATCGTCTTCGTCACCATGTAGGCGGCATCAACCGAATTGACGGGAATCTTGTCGCGTTTCACGTCGAAATACAGGGTGTCCTTGATGCCTCGACGCACGACGCCGAGATGGGCGATAGTGCCTTTCGGACCACGAAGGCGGTGCATGATCTCCTCGCGACTCATTTTGACGCCGGCAATCGCTGTGTCTGCCACGCTGACAATGCGGTCGCCAGCCAGGATGCCCACTCTTTCGCTGGGTCCTTTCGGCACAGGCTGAATGACTAACAGCGTGTCTTCCAGGATGTTGAACTGCACGCCGATGCCTTCGAAGGAACCCGTCAGCGGTTCGGTAAACTTCTTTGTATCGGCTGCGTTGGTGTAGGCAGAATGAGGGTCGAGCTTCGAGAGGATGCCGTTTATCGCGTCTTCCGTCAGCTTCTTGCTGTCCACGCTATCCACATAGAAGTTGTTTATCATGACACTCGCCATGACGAGTTTCTGCATGTTCTTCTCGAGGTCGCTTTGTGCGTTATTTTGAACGGGTTGGTTGCCAAAGCGTAGTTGTGCCGAAAGGTTCATTCCGACGAGCAACGCAGCAACGGCAAAGGTGAGTCTTTTCATATTCAAATGTATGTTTTTTGCTTTATCGGGGCAAAGTTACAAATAAGCGAGCAAAGAGCAAAGCGAAAAGACTTTTTTTTTCGCTTATCTTTTTCAAGCGTGAGTAACTTCGGCAAAGCCAAAGTTACACTTTTTTTTCGACATATCGAAACTCGAATAAAAAAAGTGCGCAAAAAGAAGCATAGGCCATCACTTCACGTTATGTTTGCCAACACTTCACGTTATGTTTGCCAACACTCCACGTTACGTTTGCCATCATAACACGTTATGTTTGCCAACACTCCACGTTACGTTTGCCATCATAACACGTTATGTTTGCCATCATAACACGTTATGTTTACGAGAAAGGCACGCTCTCCAGAAAAAGAAGGCGTGCCTTTGTGTTTATAAGTCGCAGAATGGCAGTCAGTTACTGACCGCTTTCCTCGAGCATCTTGAACAGTTTGTCGAGGCGCGGAGCCATGATGATTTCCGTGCGACGGTTGCGAGCCCTGCCTTCAGAGGTCGTGTTGACATCGACAGGCTTGAACTCGCCGCGACCGCAAGGCTGTAT
>JAFYYO010000319.1 GCA_017557475.1 Bacteroidaceae bacterium | reverse complement strand
TCCCTAATCTCTAATCTCTAATCTTTTTTATATCTTTGCAACGCAAAACAACATCTAACATCATCCATCTTCCATGCCACTTAGACTTCCAGATAAGCTGCCTGCAATTGAGTTTCTCAGAGAGGAGAATATCTTCGTGCTGGGGGATGCGAGGGCCAATGCTCAGGATATCAGACCTTTGCGAATCGCTATCCTCAACCTCATGCCGCTGAAAATCACTACTGAGACAGACCTGATCCGATTGCTCTCGAACAGTCCGCTCCAGCTTGAGCTACACCTGATGAAAATCAAGGCGCACACGCCCAAGAATACGCCCATAGAGCACATGAGGGCCTTCTATCGCGACTTCGAGGAGATGCAGGAGGAGCGTTTCGACGGCTTCATCATCACGGGAGCGCCTGTGGAGCACCTCGACTTCGAGCAGGTGACCTATTGGGACGAGATGACTGAAATCCTCACATGGGCACGCACGCACGTGACGAGTACATTATATATTTGTTGGGCTGCACAGGCTGGGCTCTACTACTATTACGGCATCCCCAAATACCCGCTCCCAGAGAAGAAGTTCGGCATCTTCCCGCAAGTGCCTCTCTTCCCTAAGCTGCCCATTTTCAGAGGCTTCGACGACGTCTTCTACATGCCTCACAGCCGACATACGGAAATCCGCAAGGAAGACATCCAGAAGGTGCCCGAATTGACCATCATCGCCGAAGGTCCGCAAAGTGGCGTCTCGATGTTGATGGCGAGAAACGGACGTGAAATCTTCATCACAGGCCATTCGGAATACTCTCCTCCCACGCTAGATACGGAATACAAGCGCGATCTTGGAAAAGGATTACCAATTCATAAGCCCTACAACTACTATCGCGACGATGACCCAGAGAAGGGCCCACTCGTCACTTGGCGAGGGCATGGGAATCTGCTCTTCCAGAACTGGCTCAACTACTACGTCTACCAGGAAACGCCCTACGATATCAATGAGATCCACTAGCAGCCCCCACCAAACCCCTCGGGCCTCCGTTGAGCTTCTCTCCCCTGCTCGAGACCTCGATTGCGGTCTTGCAGCAGTAGATCATGGTGCAGATGCCGTCTATATTGGGGCTCCGCGTTTTGGGGCAAGGGTTGCTGCGGGCAATTCCGTGGAGGATATTCAGAAGCTTTGCGACTATGCCCATAAGTTCGGCGTCAAGATTTATGCCACTCTGAACACGCTTCTTCGCCCTGATGAACTGGAGCAAGCGAGGCAAATTGCATGGGAACTCTATCATGCCGGAGTGGATGCCTTCATCACGCAAGACGAGGTCTTTCTCAGGTTGGCAATGCCTCCTGTTCCCCTTCATGCGAGCACCCAGATGGACAACCGCACAAAGCAGGATGCGGCAAGGCTTAAAGAATTAGGGTTCAATCAGGTAGTCCTTGCTCGTGAACTTTCGCTTGAACAGATAAAAGAGATACACGAGGCTGTTCCAGAGGTACGACTCGAGACCTTCGTTCATGGTGCACTTTGTGTCTCTTATAGTGGGAGATGTTATGCTTCTGAGTACTGTTTTGGTCGCTCTGCAAACAGGGGCGAATGTGCCCAGTTCTGCCGCTTGCCTTTTTCGCTCGAGGATGGCGAAGGAAACACCCTCATCAAGGAGAAATTCCTGCTTTCGCTCAAGGACATGAACCGCCAGAAGTACCTCGAGGAGATGATTGATGTGGGTGTGAGAAGCTTCAAAATTGAGGGAAGATTGAAAGACATTGCCTATGTGAAGAACGTGACGGCAAGCTATCGGCAAGCCCTCGACACCATCATAAAACGCCGTCCTGAGTTCGTTCGCTCCTCCTTCGGCACAAGCACCTACACCTTCACGCCCGACCTTTCTCGCAGCTTCTCCAGGGGCTATACGGACTACTTCCTCTATGGCCGCACAAACGACCTTGCTTCGCCAGATACACCCAAGAGTAGAGGCCGCGAGGTAGGACGAGTGAAGGAGGTCAGAAACGGCTGCATTATTGTCAGCTCGACTGAGGTTTTCAACAATGGCGACGGGCTTTGTTTCCTCGATCAGGAGGGCAAATTGCAAGGCTTCAGAGTAAATAGAGCAGAAGGGAATCACCTGTATTACAATTCTTCACTTTTCACTTTTCACTCTTCACTTAAGAAGGGCGACCGACTTTGGCGGAGCTTCGATAAGCAGTGGGAAGACCAGATGAGCGGAAAGACTGCAGAACGCCGCATAGATGCCCGTTTCCTCCTCGAAGAGACAGAGCCAGGCTTCCGCTTGACTTTCACGGCTGAAGACGGCACAAACAGAAGCGAGGAATTCGCCCAGGAACACCAGCTTGCCCGAACCGACCAAACGGCCTCAATCAAGGAAGTCCTCAGCAAACTCGGCGACACGCCTTACCTCTGCAAAGATGTGGAAATCCGCTTCACTCAACCTTGGTTTATCCCAAGAAGCCAATTGGCAGAGTGGAGAAGAGAAATGACGGCCCCTATCAACAGGCCCCCTCTAGCTCCCCCTCTAAGGGGAGAAAATAAGAAAGAAAGCCTCGCCCTAGAGGGAGAGGTTTGGAGAGGGTCTCCCTTGATGACCTGCCGCTTCTGCCTTCGGCATGCTTGGGGACAGTGCCACAAAGAGAATGAAAAATTAAAAATGAAAAATGAAAAGTGGAAAGACCCTCTCTTTCTTGTCCTTGGTGATGGGCGGCGATTCCGCTTGGAGTTCGACTGCAAGAAATGCGAGATGTTAGTGCATAGTTCATAATTCATAGTTCAAAGTTATGAAGGCTCGTTGGTTGCTTCTCCTTACGCTTCTCCTTTCCTCCTGTTACTATCATGGAGAGGATGCGACGCTTTATGAGGTTGGGGACAATTTTGTGCTCTCTGCCGACAGTCTCTCCCTGCAAAGCAGTCAGCCCCTTCACAACCTTCCTGTCGATACCGTTTGCGAGCAATTGAGCGTTTACCACAACGACCAACTCGTTGTGGCTGAGACGCTTATCATTCCTGAAGATTCTGTGGATAGCGTTTGGGTGAAGGTTGCTCGCGATCAGTTTACAATGGGCTGGGTTCATCAGAGAGACTTCGTCGAGAATGTGGTTCCAGACGACCCCATTTCGCAGTTCATCCACCTCTTCAGCATCCGACATTTAGGGCTTTTCGGCATTCTCTTTGCCATTTCCTTGGCTGCTCTTCTTTATCAGGTGTTCAGCCGAAAGAAGCCTCATGTTTTCTTCCTTCGCGACATCCTTTCGCCCTACCCCACTTACCTGCTCATCACGCTCGCAGCCTCAGCCCTCCTTTATGCTGGAATTCAGCATTATGTGCCTGAAACTTGGGTGCTTTACTACTATCATCCCACGCTTAATCCCTTCGGATTACCGCTTATCTTGAGCCTTTTCCTGTGTTCCGTTTGGGTTCTTCTCGTGCTTACTTTGGCCACAATTGAGGAGGTTTTCCGCCTCCTTCCCACAGGAGAAGCCCTGCTCTATCTGCTTTCCCTGCTCGGATGTTGCATTCTCTGCTATCTACTCTTCACTTTCGCTTCACTAAGTCCCGGCGTGAGCTACATACTCTTCGCTCTCTTTATTCATGTCCTTCTCTTGCGTTATTTCCGTAATTCGAAGCCTCGCTACCTTTGCGGTTCTTGTGGAAAAAGACTCACGAAGTTAGGCAAATGCCCTAATTGTGGAGCAGAAAACACATAATTTCATCATTTCCCTTTGCTTTTTATCATAAAAGTACTAACTTTGCGCACAAAAGTTAAGGTAAAAAGCAAAAAACACATGAAACCCATCCGCTTCCTGATTGCCCTCGTTCTGATGGCAATATCCTTTAATGCAAAAGCCTTTGAGGCAGGACAAACCATTAGAATCATCAATAGCAATAAGTCCATCCTCGTTGAGAACTCCTCGCTCGACGAGAACAAACCCGCAGTCCTTTGGAAAGAGACGAATGTTAATTCCCAGCGCTGGACGATTGAAGTCAAGACCAACGGGACCTTCCTTCTTTCCAACGATTACACAGGATTCTACCTTGCTGGCCTCACCTCAGGCACTAATGGCAATGTGGGTCAGGTGAAGAAATCCTCAGCCAACAGTAAAGGCTCGTGGGATTTCGTTCCCGTGGAAGGCGCAACCGACAAATATTATATCTTTCAAGGCACGACACGAAGATTTGCGCTTGCCGCTCCTGAAACTATTAGTGATGGGAGTGTTCCGACCATCATCGATACTACCAAGGTGACCGACCTCGACAAAAAGCGCATTACCTGGACAGTTAAAGCCGTCAACCCAATTGAGAAGGCCTTTACGAAGGATAAGCGAGACGATATGATGAAAAAGTGGAAGGCTCGCGCCTACAAGTCGGCAAGCACGGGTTACGTTATCGGCGGAGGAGGCTGGTGGGGAGATGCAGAAATGTTCGAGGTCGTCCTCGATGCTCTCGAAACAACAGGCGACCAACAATATGCCACTATGTTCGAGAACCTTTACACCAACTTCATCTCTCGCAACCATGAGACTTGGTATCAGCAAGGCGTCAGCGGTTACAACCAGTATAATGACGATATTGCGTGGATGTGTATCGCTTGCGTCAGAGCCTATCTGCTTACAGGAAAACAGGAATACCTCACCACTTCCAAGACGAACTTCGACGGAATGTTTGCTCGAGCCGACTGCTACGGGAACGACCTCCTGCAGTGGAAGCATGGAAGCGGTCAAGGCACCAACTCCTGCATAAACGGTCCTGCTGCGGTTTGTGCTTGTTATCTCGCAATTGCAGAAGCCGACGACAGTTACTACGAGAAAGCTCGCAAGACATATATGGCCGAGAGAGGAAAGCTCTTCGAAATGTCTGGAGGGAAACCTACAGGCAAGATATTTGACTCCTACGACCAAGCCACGGGTAACTACAACACCTGGGCTTCGACCTACAATCAGGGAACAAACCTCGGAGCTGCCATCATGCTCTACAATCACTACGGAGACCAGATGTTCAAGGACGATGCAGACGCCATCATCACTTGGTCGGAGGCTAATCTGGCCAACTCGCACGGCATCATTCATGTGTGCCAGACAGTTCGGGGAGACCTTTGTGGTTTCAAGGGAATCATGCTTCGCTACCTTCGAATGTATGCCGAGACGTTCAATAAGCCTTCACATTATGCCTGGATAGCCAAGAATGCTTATCATGCCTGGAACAATCGCAACTCGGCAGGCATTACCTCATCAGCTTGGCTTACCAAATCGGAAGAGGACTTCAAACATAAAGAAGGAGATGAATATAAGGACTTTGCTCATGAAGGCAACATGACCTGCGTTTCGGCTGCCTTCAATTGTCATCTTGGAGCGGTTGATTACCACGACGCTTATGCCAAGAACGAAGCCGAGGACTTCAATTTCGTCCAAAATGCTCAGGTTTCATATACAACCAATACCGATGACGGAACCGGAATGGTCGGACCAATGAAAGCAAACAATTACATCGGTTATCGAAGGGTTGATTTCGGTAACAAGCCTGCATCGCATATCGACCTTCGAGCACATATCACTGCTTCTCAGGCAAGTATGGAAGTTTATCTCGACCAGCCCGACGAGATAAAGGGAACGCTCCTCTGCACAATTCATGGCAACGAGTTTTCCGCGCTCTCCACTTGGGAGACCATTCAAAAAGCGATAAATGTTCCTGTGACGGGAGTTCACAACCTCTATTTTGTCTTCCGAGGGACAAGCAATGGTGCTGGGCAGGGAAGAATCAACTGGTGGCAGTTCGAGAGCCTCAATCCCGTCTATGCCGACCTGACAAATGGTAACGGGAACCTCACCGCATCCTTTGCGGCAACCAATCCCGAGGCACTTTTCGACGGCGACCTCTTAACCGTTTGCAACGCTACTATCGAAGAGGGTTCGGAAACGTGGATAGCGTATCAAAGTCGTTCCCCCATGTTTCTTTACGGCTATCAAGTCTTCTCCGGTAGCGACAGAGCAGGAGATCCGAAAGGCTGGACTTTGCAAGCCTCTAATGATGGGCAGAACTGGGAGACGCTTCATAATGTTTCCGACACCACTTTTATTGTTCAGGCTCAGCGATATAGTGCCGACATTCAGCCCTCACAAGCATTCACGCATTATCGCCTGCTCTTCGAATTGGACGAGGCACAAAGCAAGCTCTCCATTTCCGAATGGCAATTGCTCGGACGCTACATCGAAGAATTCGATTTGACTGCCGACGGAGGTACTACAAGCGAGGGCTTCGAGGCACTCATCGACCATGTGGGAACAACCGTCTTCGAGGCTCCTCTTACCGCCATCTATCATCCTGCCGGCAACTACATGCTTTCGGCTTATAGCATTACTGCTGAAACTGCTTCCGAGGCTCCCGTCTCTTGGAAACTCGAAGGCTCTGCAAATGGCACGACCTGGAAGCTCATCGACCAGAAGACGGAGGAATCCTTCCCCTACGACGACTGTACAAATATCTATCGCGTCAATCCCGAGACATCCTATCTCCATTATCGCCTGACCGTTTCTGGCGAAGGTGCGAAGCTCACTCAATGGCAACTCTTCGGAGCGTTCGACTTTGGCTCATACTATCCGGATGTAACAACTATTGCAACCATTCTTTCAAGTGACGGAAGCGATACGGAAACTCTCATCGACGACGACGGTACGACCTTTGCCAACATCGGTGGAGAGACGCCCTGCTGGGATTTATATGTACCGATTCCAGCCAAAGTCGTTGGTTTCTCGTTCGTTAGCGCTGATAATGCCGAGCTCGATCCGCAGAGCATAAGCCTTATTGGAATCGACGGCGAAGCAGGCGAGACCGTGCTTTCCACAAAGGCTACAACCTTCGCAGCTCGAGGTTCGCGACTCACCTTCACGACCTCTACGACCAAACTCTTCAAGCACTTCCGCCTCAAAATCAATGAAGAAGCTACGAGCGTTCGCCTTGCCGATTTCGAGCTCTACGGAGTAGCCCTCGCCACTTCCGATGAGCCTGGCTTCTTAGCACCTGCTTCTGTTGAAGCTTCTGCCGCAGCGCTCTCCAACACAGAACTCATCAATCGCGTTTACGACGGGAAATACACCACCAACTATCGAGCCACTTTCTCCGAACCGGTTTGCATCACCTACTCATACGAGCAACCCGTCGAGGCCAACGCCTACAGTATTACCGCAAGCAAGAACGAGCCCACTCGCGACCCTGCATCTTGGACGCTCGAGGGGAGCAACGACGGACAAACTTGGACCATGCTCGACAGCCAGGAAAACCAAGCCTTCTCCAACCGCTATGTCACGCAGTTCTACTTCACCCAGAGCACAGAGCCCTACTCCACCTATCGCCTGACCATCAATGCCACGAACGGAGGCAATCAGCTTCAAATCGGAGAGATTCAGTTGCTCAACATTCAACCAATCGACCCGACAGGAATAAGAAGGCTGACGGAAGAAGGCGGATGGCAGACATCATACATCAGCCATCAGCCCTCAAACATCTACAACCTCTCTGGTCAGCGCTTGAGCAAACCGCAGAAGGGCATCAACATCATCGGAGGCAAAAAGATTCTCATTAAGTGACGACATACGCCATCATAACCGGAGCTGCCTCAGGAATGGGCAGATGCTATGCCCTTCAGTTGGCAGAGAAGGGTTATGGCGTCATACTCGTCGACATTAACGGAAAAGGAGCAGAAGAGCTTTCCCGACAAATAGAAGGTCAGTTCCAGGTTTCTGCTCCCGTTATCGAGACAGACCTGACAGAGCCGAATGCAGCAAAGCAAATCGTCAGCAAATGCCAGGAAGAAGGTTGGCAGGTCGAGGTGCTCATCAATAATGCCGGAATGCTCATCACCTCATCAATCGAAGAAGCCAGTCCCGACCAGCTTCGCCGCATCATAGCCCTGCACCAAACCACGCCTTTGTTGCTCTGCCGAATGTTCGTTCCGCTCATGAAGAACTGGGGGAAAGGCTACATCCTGAACATCTCTTCCATTTCGGCTTGGATGGATTGGCCCGTCATCGGCATTTACGGCAGCACCAAGCGATTCGTGAAAGGCTATTCCCGCGAGTTGAGAATCGAATGCAAAGGCACACCCGTTAGCGTCACCACAGCCTTCTTCGGAGCCGTCGACACCCCACTTCTCGGCAAACTGCCGGAGCGCCCCCGAAGCATGATGAAGCGACTGGGCCTCATCATCCCCCCTGAGAAAGCCACGAAGAAAGCGTTGCGAGCAATGTTCAAGCGAAAGGCGACACTCGTCCCTACCCTCTCCGACCGCCTCGCCATCATCTTCTGCCCTCTCCTCCCCAACTGGCTCTTGCACGCCCTGATGAAGAGAATCAAACTATCCTAGGTTAAAATCGAAACGACACACGTTATGTTTGCGAATTAGGCACGTTATGTTTGCAAACATTCCACGTTATGATTGCCAATGACACACGCGTCATTAGAGAACTATCCACGCAAGTTTATTGAACCCTTTATAATGTTTTTTTCAAAGAAACATGACGAAGATTCCGAAATAATTCGTAACTTTGCCCCATAAACCATATAAAATACACGAATTATGTTAACAGAAGACAGACGTTTATACGTGGCACACGGCCAGAATGGGCCGATTTGCCTTAATGGTAAGATGGCTAACCGCCATGGTTTGATTGCAGGTGCCACAGGTACCGGTAAGACCGTCACCCTGCAAGTGCTGGCCGAGACTTTCTCACAGGCTGGTGTGCCTTGCTTCATGGCCGACATGAAAGGCGACCTCTCGGGCATCTCGCAAACAGGTCAGATGTCCTCGTTCATTGAGAAGCGCTGTGCTGAGTTCGGCATCGAAAACCCTGAGTTCCACGGCGCTCCCGTATGCTTCTACGATGTCTTTGGTGAGCAGGGACACCCGATGCGCACCACCATCTCGAACATGGGTCCGCAGCTGCTTAGCCGCCTGCTCGGCCTGAACGAGGTGCAGAGCGGCGTGATGGACATCATTTTCCGCGTCGCGGACGAC
>JAFYYO010000037.1 GCA_017557475.1 Bacteroidaceae bacterium | reverse complement strand
TAGATATACCGGTCCAAAATCAAAAATCGCACGCAAATTTGGCGAGCCAATTTTCGGAGAAGACAAGGTCCTTGCTAAAAGAACCAACCCTCCAGGCCAGCACGGTGCCAACAGAAGAAGAAAACTCTCAGAGTACGGTACTCAGCTTCGCGAAAAACAAAAGGCAAAATATACCTATGGCGTGCTTGAGCGTCAGTTCCGCAACCTCTTTGAGAAGGCTTCGTCTTCTAAGGGTGTAACTGGTGAGGTGCTCCTGCAACTGCTTGAGTCGAGACTCGACAACGTGGTTTACCGCCTTGGTATCGCTAAGACCCGCTCGGCAGCACGTCAGCTCGTTTTGCACCGCCACATCACAGTAAACGGCAATGTTGTGAACATTCCTTCTTACTCAGTGACTCCAGGCGAGCTCGTGGCTGTTAGAGAGAAATCTAAATCTCTTGAGGTAATACAAGACTCACTTGCTGGCTTCAACCACAGCAAGTATCCTTGGATTGAATGGGACGAGAGCGCCAAGGGTGGCAAGATGATCAACGTGCCACAGCGCGACGAAATTCCCGAGAATATCAAAGAGCAATTGATCGTTGAGTTGTATTCTAAACAGTAAAAATTACATCCATGGCTATTTTAGCATTTCAGAAACCCGAAAAGGTCTTGATGCTCGAAGCCGACAACAACTTCGGTAAATTTGAGTTCAGACCCCTTGAGCCTGGTTATGGCGTCACCATTGGTAACGCTTTAAGGCGCATCTTGCTTTCTTCTCTCGAAGGATTCGCGATTTGCAACATCCGAATCGACGGCGTGAAGCATGAGTTCGCAACTATTCCCGGGGTTAAAGAAGACGTTACCAATGTCATCCTTAACCTCAAGAAAGTGAGACTCAAGCAAGTCGTTGACGAAACCGAAACCGAGAAAGCTACTATCAAGGTTTCAGGACAGGATGTATTTCATGCTGGCGACATTGGCAAGGTGCTTAACGGTTTTGAGGTCCTTAATCCCGATCTCGTAATTTGCAACCTTGACCCTAAAGCAAGCTTCCAGCTCGACATCACTATTAACAAGGGTAGGGGATATGTTCCCGCCGAAGAGAACCGCAGCAACAACGATCCTATCGACGTTATCGCTATCGACTCTATCTATACCCCAATCGTGAATGTCAAGTATGCTATCGAGAACTATCGTGTGGAGCAAAAGACCGACTACGAGAAACTCGTGCTCGAGATCACTACCGATGGCTCGATTCAGCCTAAGGAGGCGCTTAAAGAAGCCGCAAGAATACTGATTCAGCATTTCATGCTTTTCTCCGACGAGAAGATTGCTCTCGATGCAACCGAGAGCGAAGGCAACGAGGAGTTCGACGAGGAAGTACTGCACATGCGTCAGCTGCTTAAGACTAAGCTTGTTGACATGCAGCTCTCAGTACGTGCTCTCAACTGCCTTAAGTCGGCCGAGGTGGAGTCGCTTGGCGACCTCGTCAAGTACAACAAGACCGACCTTCTCAAGTTCCGCAACTTCGGCAAGAAATCTTTGTCTGAGCTCGAGGAACTCTTGTCAAGCCATGGCCTCAACTTTGGCATGGATATTTCAAAGTATAAATTAGATAAAGAGTAATAACGATGAGACATAATAAGAAATTCAATCACTTAAGCC
>JAFYYO010000318.1 GCA_017557475.1 Bacteroidaceae bacterium | reverse complement strand
TCGACCACATCGCCAGGCACGACATAAGGCACAAAGACCACCAAGTCGTCAATCCTCACGAGAGCTTTCCCTTCGGCAGCAACGTCTTGTATCTCGACCTCGTTGTAAACGGGCAATTCTTTCTTTTTCCTCGACATCTTTAAGGTTGTTTCAATAGTTTTCGGATGCAAATTTACGCATTTATTCATAATTTTCCTCGTTTTCTTTGGGTTAATGAAGAAAAAAGAGTACTTTTGCGAACTTGTAAATCATTTAATACAAAGATATATAACATTATGAGTCAAAAACGTGTTTACACCTTCGGCAACGGACAGGCTGAAGGTAATGCGCAAATGCGCGAGCAGCTGGGTGGCAAGGGTGCAAACCTGGCTGAAATGAATCTCATTGGTGTTCCTGTTCCTCCAGGCTTTACCATCACAACCGACGTCTGCAACGAGTACTACGAGGTTGGGCAGGAGAAGATTATGGAACTGCTGAACGACGACGTAATGGCCGCCGTTGCTCATATCGAGAAACTGATGAACTCCAAGTTCGGCGACGCTCAGAACCCTCTGCTCGTCAGCGTTCGTTCTGGTGCTCGTGCCTCAATGCCAGGCATGATGGACACTATCCTCAACCTCGGCTTGAACGATGAAGTGGCTGAAGGTATGGTAAAGAAGACCAACAACCCGCACTTCGTATATGACAGCTATCGCCGCTTCGTGCAGATGTACGGCGACGTTGTGCTTGAGTTGAAGCCTGCCAACAAGACCGACATTGACCCGTTCGAGGAGATTATCGAGCAAGTGAAGGCCATTCGCGGCGTGAAGCTCGACAAGGACCTCAGCGTTGAGGAACTCAAGGAACTGGTAGTTCGCTTCAAGAAAGCTATCAAGGAGCGCACAGGCAAGGACTTCCCCAATGATCCTATCGAACAGCTCTGGGGAGCTATCTGTGCTGTGTTCCGCAGTTGGATGAACGAGCGTGCTATCCTTTATCGCAAGATGGAAGGCATTCCCGACGAATGGGGAACAGCCGTCAGCGTCATGGCTATGGTATTCGGCAACATGGGCGACACCTCCGCAACAGGTGTTTGCTTCAGCCGCGATGCCGCTAATGGCGAAAACCTCTTCAATGGTGAGTACCTCGTAAACGCTCAGGGCGAAGACGTTGTAGCAGGTATCCGCACACCTCAGCAGATTACCAAGATTGGCAGTCAGCGCTGGGCAGAGCGTGCAGGCATCAGCGAAGGCGAACGTGCCGTGAAGTATCCTTCTATGGAAGAGGCTATGCCTGAGATCTACAAGCAACTCGACGCCATCCAGAACAAGCTGGAAGAGCACTACCGCGACATGCAGGACATGGAGTTCACCGTACAGGAAGGCAAGCTCTGGTTCTTGCAGACACGTAACGGTAAGCGCACAGGTGCTGCTATGGTTAAGATTGCAATCGACCTTCTTCACGAGGGTAAGATTGACGAGAAGACTGCCATCCAGCGATGCGAGCCTCAGAAGCTCGACGAGTTGCTGCACCCCATCTTCGACAAGAAGGCG
>JAFYYO010000317.1 GCA_017557475.1 Bacteroidaceae bacterium | reverse complement strand
CGCTTTCCGCCTCGGAACATGTCGGCCATATAGGTGAGGCCGTGCAGGACGCCCCAGTACTCGAGCACGAAGGGGGCATGATACATGTTCTGGTGGTGGAAGAGGCGCAGGTGAATGTCTTTCTTGTAGGCGTCCCAATGGTATTTCTCGTCGGTCGTCCATCGTGGGTTAACCTGCCAGAGCATCCATTGGGCGCTGGTTTCGAAGATGCCGCCGCCCATGCCTTGTGACTGTCCGTCGCATCTGATCTGGTTTTGGAAGGAGTGTCCCAGTTCGTGGGCGATGCAGTTGAGCGTCTTGTCTTGAACACGATTGGGAGCAATCCACAGCGCTCCGATGACATCGTCGTAGCAGCCTCCGTAGGCCGTCCCTTCGAGCGAATACTTCAGCATCACCATCATGCGGTACTTCTCGGCCTTGCTGCCGCGACGAAGGAAGCCCATCATGTCGCGATAGACGTTGTAGAAGTATTCCACGCGACTGAGCAGGTTGTCCAGGTCGACAGTCATCGGATGCCCGTCCAGGTTGGGGGCTTTGCTGAGGTCGTCGCCGAAACCTTTCTCCCAGAAGCAGACCACGTTGGGTGTGCAAGCCATGCGATAGTAGCTCCAATCGGATTCTTTGCTCGTGAAGTCATTGTCGCGCAGCTCTTTCGGAATATAGATTTCCTTACCCTCCGGAAGGGTGTAGCCCGACTTCTGCTCTTGTGCCTGGACCAGACTGCATGCAAAAGCGCAAACGAGTATGAATCTGTTGAAAATCACGACCTTGCGATTTGTCTGATGAGAGTTTTATCTGACTCTGTATCTTACTTCCTTTGTCCTGAACTTTTTGACCATCTTCTTGTCCTTGCCTTCTTTTTGTCCGTCGGCTATGATGATGGTTACGCGGTTCTTATCGTTCTCTGCAAAGGGTTGAACTTTGTCGCCAAAGTAGTTCGAGGTGATGGAAGAAGCAGGAACGCCAGCATTCACGAGTGCCTTCACAGCCTTTTCCATGCGCTCTTTCGAGAGTTGGAGGTTCTTTTCAGGGTTCCCCGTCTCAGCGTCTGCATAGGACTTTATCTCGACTTTGCAGTTGTTCCAGTTCTTCAAGAAGGCGCCTATTTCTGCCAGTTGTTCTTCAGCCTTAAAGTCGCTCTTGTTGATATCATAGAAGATGTTCCATGTTTGGGAACCCTTCGCATCCTTGGGAGTCTCGACTACATCATCATACCAAATGGTGTCTTGGCGCGTTTCCCACACCTCAGCAGCCTCTATCTCCTTTTCTGCTTTCTTCGCTTTGGCTGCTTTGTTCTTGTCTTTCTTAGCCGCAAACTTGTAAGCAACACCAAGCTGAGCAGTTATTTGCCAGTCTCCTTTGCCCGAGAATTTACTGTTGAAGCGGTCTTTCAGCGTGTTTGCAGCCACTTCCAGATTGATGCTGACGTGCTTCGAGAAGTTGCAATCGAACATGGCACCTACGCGAGCATTGTGGCTGAAGCGTCCATCGTCGTAAGCCAGAATCAGCTTGTCTTTATGAGCAAAAGCCTCATCATTGTCCCAAGCATAGTTCAAGCCGACGCCACCAATCAGGTAAACATTCACAGGATAGTAGTTCTTCTTGCCCAAAAGCGTCACGAGGTTGACCAACATATCGATGTCTGAGGTCAGATATTTGTACTTATACTTGAAGTTTCTGGGTTCTCCTTCGTAGCCACCTTTGTTCCAAATGCCGTTGAAATGCAGGCGAGCACCGATGACTGGGGTAAAGAAAGAGCCCACGCTAAGGCTCGTAGTAGGCGTAATCAGCGCGGTATTGGTGTAGTCGGTAAGTGTAGTTTGAGCTCCAGCTTGCACTCCAAAGAAGAGCTGAGGGTAGGAGAGAGCCTTCTCTTCCTCTTGAGCACTTGCCGTCGCAGCCATAAGCATCATGAGGCTTAAAGCGCATAGTTTTTTGATGAGATTCATATTTGTATGAGTTTAATTTCACATATTCTGCTTGCAAAGTTAGATATAATTCTCGAAACTGCCAAACATATTCCCCAAAACATTATGTTTCGTCTCAAGATTAGGCGTGTCTAAATGGCAAATTAGGCGTGCTTAGTTGTCAGTCCTGGCGTGTTAGTACTGCAGTCCTCGCAGGGAGATACTCGAGTACCTCCACGTTGTGACTGGAGTACTCGCTGGGGAGGATTGAAGGGATACTGAGTAGAATCTGCCGGAAGTCCTGTGTTAATGGGCTCTCGAGGCTGGTTGTCTTTCTCTGTTTTAAGTTCTTTTCTCGCGCACGAAACATTATTTATATGTGAAGATGGAAGGTTTGGGCAGAAGAAAAAGTTGCCTCAAGGTCTTGCTAATCAGAGAAAAAGGCCGTAAATTTGCACCATAATTCTCGAATTATGGCGCGAGAACGGGCTTCACCTCGGCAATTCGAACCTGTTCGATTGCACTCGGTTTGCACCGTCCTTGCAGCGCGATTTAGCATATAAAGGCAGATGGCTGAGCATAATATTTTAGGTCAGAGAGGCGAGGATATTGCCGCAAATTACCTTCAGGAGCAAGGTTATTGCATCTTGGAGCGTAACTGGACGAACAGAGGTCGCAAGGAACTCGACATTATTGCCACGAAGGGCGATGTGGTTGTCTTTGTGGAAGTTAAGACCAGAAAAGCTGGTTCTGCCCAGACTCCCTTCGAGGCTGTGGACCTCAGAAAGCAACGCCGAATCTGCTTGGCTGCCGATTCCTACATGAAGACCAATCATATCAATCTCTGTTGCCGTTTTGATGTCATAGGAATCATCTATAATGACGAAGCAAACAGGGTGGAGCATGTGGAAGATGCCTTCAGAGCACGACCAAAATACTACTGAGCGGTTAAAAGTTTAAGAGTTGAAAAGTTTATATGACGAAAAGTTTTGCTTTTTGCTTTCTTTTTCTTACTTTTGCACGATAATATGACTAAATAGCCCCAACTAATGATAGATAACGAAGAACTAACCAACGATAATCTGCCCGAACCAGAGCATAGAGAGGAAAGGATTGCTGATGGCATCACCCATCACCTGAACCAAATGTACCAGAACTGGTTCCTCGACTATGCTTCATACGTAATCCTGGAACGAGCTGTCCCACATATTGCCGATGGTTTCAAGCCTGTTCAGCGACGCATCATGCACTCCATGAAGCGTATGGATGACGGCAAATACAATAAAGTTGCCAATATTGTGGGCCACACGATGCAGTTCCATCCTCATGGCGACGCGAGCATCAAGGACGCTCTTGTGCAGCTTGGGCAGAAGGATTTGCTTGTAGATTGCCAAGGAAACTGGGGTAATATCATCACTGGTGACGATGCTGCAGCTGGACGTTATATTGAAGCTCGGCTCTCTAAGTTTGCCCTCGATGTGGTCTTCAACCCGAAGACTACGGAATGGAAATGGAGCTATGATGGTCGCAATAAAGAGCCGGTTGCCCTGCCTGTCAAGTTCCCCTTGCTTCTTGCTCAAGGTGCGGAAGGTATCGCAGTAGGCCTGAATTGCAAGATTCTGCCGCATAATCTGGTCGAGATTTGTGATGCTGCCATCAGCTACCTTCATGGCGAGGAATTCCATCTCTACCCAGACTTCCCAACGGGAGGCAGCATAGACGTCTCCAAATACAATGACGGACAAAGAGGAGGCTCGGTTCGTGTTCGTGCAAAGATTGAGAAGCGCGACAACAAAACGCTGGCTATCACGGAGATACCTTATGGAAAGACTACGGGAACAGCTTCCAAGCCGAGCACTTTCATTGATAGCATTCTGAAGGCCAACGAGCGTGGAAAGATTAAGATTCGTAATGTGGAAGACCTCACAGCTGCTACTGCAGAAATCCTCATCCACCTTACGCCTGGGGCATCAAGTGATAAGACCATCGATGCCCTGTATGCTTGTACGGATTGCGAGATAAGCATCTCGCCCAACTGCTGCGTTATTCAGGACAGAAAACCACAGTTCCTTTCCGTTAGTGACGTGCTTCGTTCCAGCGTGGACAATACCTTGGAGCTGCTTCGTCAAGAGCGTCTCATCCGCAGAGGCGAGTTGATGGAGAGCCTACATTTTGCCAATCTCGAGCAGATATTCATTGAGGAACGCATCTATAAGGACAAGGAATTCGAGCAGGCAAAGACGATGGATGCCGCTTGCGAATGGATTGACGAGCGTCTTACACCTTATTATCCCAAGATGGTTCGCGAAGTCACCAAGGACGATATCCTCAAGTTGATGGACATCAAGATGGCTCGCATCCTCAAGTTCAACAAGGACAAGGCTGCCCAGAACATAGCTGCCATCAAGAGCGAGATACGCCAGATAGACCGCGAACTCAAGAATATGGTAGAGGTGACTTGTGATTGGTTCCGCTTCATCAAGGAGAAATACGGCAAGGAACATCCGCGTCTGACTGAGATTCGCAACTTCGATACCATCGCCGCAGCCAAGGTTGTGGAGGCCAACGAGAAGCTCTACATCAACAGAGAGGAAGGCTTCATCGGCACTTCACTCAAGAAGGACGAGTTCGTCTCGAACTGCTCGGACATCGACGACGTCATCATCTTCTACAGAGACGGCACATACAAGATAGTCCGTATTGCCGACAAGCTCTTCATCGGAGAGACGGAACGCAGCAAGAAAGACAAGAAGAAGGTGGAAGTCATCCACATCGCAGTCTTCCGAAAGAATGACGAACGCACCATCTACAACGCAGTCTATCGAGACGGCAAGACTGGCGTGACCTTTATCAAGCGTTTCAATGTGACGGCCATTATCCGCGATAGGGAATACGACCTCACACAAGGCACAACAGGCTCTCGAGTGCTCTATTTCACAGCCAATCCCAATGGCGAGGCAGAAGTGGTGAAGGTAGCTCTCAAGCCTAATCCGAAGCTCAAGAAGGTCTTCTTCGACAAGGACTTCAGCGAGGTTGCCATCAAGGGTAGAGGCACCAGAGGCAATACCCTCACCAAGATTGAAGTGAGCAAAGTCACGCTCAAGAGTCATGGCAGCAGTACCTTAGGAGGCCGAAAGGTGTGGTTTGATAGCGATATAAAGAGGCTCAACTATGACGGGCAGGGTAAGTATCTTGGTGAGTTCGATGGTGAAGACCAGATACTTGTCATGCTGAAGGATGGACGTTACTACCTGACGAACTTCGACGTCAACAATCACTACGAGGACAACATCTTCCGCATCGAGAAGTACGACGAGAAGAAAGTCTGGACTTGCATTTACTTCAACACTCAGCAAAGCAACTTCCTCTATATCAAACGCTTCATGTTGGAGGCTACTGTACGCATGCAGAGCTTCATGGGCGAGATTCCTCCTGAGAACATCATGCTCCTCACGGACACCACCTTCCCCAGAGTGCTTGTCACTTTAGGCGGCACAGACAGCTTCCGAGAGCCTATTGAACTGGATGTCGAGGAGTTTGCTCTTGTGAAGGGCTACAAAGCTATTGGCAAGCGCATCACAACCCTCCATATCGATAAGGTAGAGGAACTTGAGCCACTTCGCTTCCCTGAAGAAGCCCCCGTAGAGGCTGAGGAACCAGATGATGCTGAAGATTCTGATAACTCCGATACCTCTGATAACTCCGATACCTCAGATAACTCTGACAACTCAGGGCAGGAAGCCTCTCCAACAGAAGAGAAGTCCCAGCAGGAAGTGGCAGATGAGATGAACGGACAGCTGAGCTTCGATTTTTAATGAACCCAGTCATGAGATATTTTGCGTCACTCCTCCTGTGTCTGTTGTCCGTCGTCTGTTGTCCAATACAGGCAGAGCAGACGGAACTGGAGCCTGTGCCCCAAAGGGAACCTGCTGCAAAGGCTTTCCTCATTGGTCTGGGCAAGACGAATCAGCTGGACACCTATCTCTCGCCAATGGAGTATTCTGGTACGCAGGTTAGCTTCCTTAGCCAAAACGAGAGGATGACGCATCTTGCCCAGCATCACATCTCTTTCCAGAGCACTTTCCTCGGAGCTTACACCTATGCGGACAATCCTGCTGGCACAGCAAGCTACTATGGAGGCCGTCTGGCTTATGATGCAGGCTGGCACTACCACTATTCCCCTCTGCAAGGACTCGACCTCAAAGGAGGTGCTTTGCTGGGAGCAGACATTGGTTTCCTCTATAATGACAGGAATGGCAACAATCCTGCACAAGGCTATTTCAGTGCCGACCTCTCACTCTCGGCTGGTGCTGCCTACTCCTTTAGCCTGTGGAGATTGCCTATGCAAGCCAGCTATCAGGCAGATATGCCCATGATAGGTCTGATGTTCACCCCAGAGTTTGGCGAGAGCTACTACGAGATATCAGAGAATGGAATAGGGCACGACATCATCTGTGCCCATCCTGGAAACGCGCTCAGCCTGCGTCAGATGCTCACTTTGGACTTTTGCCTGAAGCGCATAACCCTGCGAGTAGGCTACCTCTGTGACATCCGCCAGAGAGATGCCCGCAGCCTCAAGTACCACGACATCAGCCATAGCTGCATGTTTGGCATAGTTCGTCACTTCCAACTCCTGCAAAGAAAATGAAACGTCTGCTGCCCATATTAGCCTTCCTGCTTGCCCTGCTGACTTCTTGCCAACGGAGTGATTATGAGTATGATGATACGCCTCAAGGCAATCTGGATGCACTCTGGACGCTCATAGACCAGCGCTATTGCTTCCTTAGCTACAAGGAGGAAGAGCTGGGCTTCAAGTGGTCGGAGATTCATGCCAAGTATAGCGAAAAGCTCAATCCTGGTATGACGCGAGTGCAGCTCTTTGAAGTGCTTTGCCAGATGCTTTCCGAACTGAAAGACGGCCACGTCAACATCTCCACAAGCCTCGATTTGGGCAGAAACTGGTCGTGGAAGGAAGACTATCCAGAGAACCTCAACACCGAGCTTAGGCAGCAATACTTGGGAACGGATTACCATATTGGAAGCGGCTTGAAGTACACCATCCTGCCAGACAATATCGGCTATGTGGTCTATGAAAGCTTCTCCCACGGCATAGGAGATGGCAACCTCAGCGATATGTTCACCTATCTGCGACTTTGTAATGGCCTGATACTCGACATCCGAGGCAACAGTGGGGGAGACCTCACAAATGCAGAAACTCTCTCAAGTCGCTTCACAAACGAGAAAGTGCTCGTAGGCTATATGTGTCACAAGACAGGCAAAGGGCATGACGACTTCTCGGAACCGACGGCAGATTACATCAGTCCGAGCGAAGGAGTGAGGTGGCAAAAGCCTACCATCTTGCTTGTGAATCGTGCCTGCTATAGTGCTGCCAACATCTTTGTGCGCAACATGAAGGAGATGCCAAAGGTGACAGTTATGGGAGACCAGACAGGCGGAGGTTCAGGCTTGCCGTTCAGTAGTGAGTTGCCCATAGGTTGGAGTGTCCGCTTCAGCGCAGCCCCCTGCTATGATGCCAGAATGCATCACATCGAGTTTGGCATAGAACCAGACATCACTTGCAATCTCGATGAAACCCTCGCCTCCCAAGGCACAGACAGCATGATAGAAGCTGCCAGACAACTGCTGGGAGAGTAGGGGGAAAGTAAAACAAAAGGCGGCAGATTTTCTCAGTCTGTCGCCTTTATTCGTTAATCTACAGAAGTGATTACTTCAGCAGGAGTATCTCATTGTACTTACAAAAAAGTAAATCCAATATCCAATATTCCAATATAGCATTGCTTTTGTGCTAGTCTGTGAGTTTTTGGTATTTACCTTTGTTTTCGCCATGACGGACTTTCTGTGCCAGGCCATCATCACAGAGCGATTTTAGTCGATAACATACGCTGCCTACACTATCGTAGCCATATTCGCGTTTCACATCCTCTGAGGTGAATAGATTAGGCAGGCGATAATACGCCAGCATCGTCTTTTGCTGCATACGATGGTTGGCTGCTTCTGCAGTCTGGACATTCTCGTAATGCATCTCGGCAATCGCACCGAAGAAGTGTTGCTGGAAGGTGTATTGTGCATTGCAGATGAGCAGTGCCAACTCCTTGTCCGTCTTGTCGGTCTTGAAGCCTGCGCCACATACAAAGCGGCCATTGTCGTCCACCATCTTGTCCCAATGACGGCTTACGATGAAGGGTAAGGCATAGTTGATGCCGTGCCAGCAAGGACGCTTCAGGAGGTCTTCGTCTGCCAGAGACTGATTCTCCCTTGCATCATCCATACGCCTTGCAGTCCAATCGTGCAGGGCATCGCTGATAGCCTTGCAGGGGATTTCTCCCTTTGTGGCATCCAGCTTGTATGCCCATTCCTTGAGTTCTGCGTCGCGCTGACGGTCTTCGTCGGTGTACTGACGATTCTCCATCATCTCGAAGTTGGAATCACCCATAGGCACAGCCGTGATGCGACCATTCAGACCTGTGGCATAGTTGCCGACATTCACTTGCTTGTCAAGGGCATGCTTCGTGCCGGTATAGACCACGTTGTAATGCACTGGCCACTCGCCTACGATGCTTGTTGCCGACTTCAGCAGAGCGCCGTGAGGTTCGTTGTGGAAGCCCTTTAGCCATAGTGTGTAGAGAGCCGAGAAATAGCTCTTCTGCAACTGGCTGAGGGTGTT
>JAFYYO010000316.1 GCA_017557475.1 Bacteroidaceae bacterium | reverse complement strand
ATCCATCGCGACTTTGGGCTTCGGCTCGGCATAGAAATGAGCTCTTTCTCTGCTCTCGCCTTGCACCAAAGTTGCAACGACAGTTGAGACAAGAAGTTTCATCGCATCGAAAACAGGGCCCGTTTCCGCTGCATGAGCTGATGCTCGACACATACACACACACGCCGTGGACGCGCGGCTACAACATATAAATAAGGACACGCAGCGGCGTATCCTTATCCCAAAATACATCTTTGACTTACTGGAAAACAAACACAGGCAGGCTAAAGCATCAAAAAAACGTGGAGCATCGGCCAACACTCCACGTTAACTTTGCAAAATATCCACGTCTCGTTGGGAAACGACACACGTGAAATTGACAATCTATGCCTTTTCCCTCTCAATCCAGGCAAGCGTGTCGCCACGACGGACGTGAGAAGCCTTCTTGGCCGAGATATCGACGAGACGACCACCAATGCCAGCAGGGATGGGGATGAACTCGCCCCATGTTGCCTGAACATAGCAGAGAATGTCGCCATCCTCGTACTTCTGTCCGATAGAAGGTTCAAGGCAAGGAATGCCTTCGCCATCGCCATGGAACTCGTAGAAGACTTGGCCGTCGACAGGACTTACCACTGCATCGGCCTTTGCATGCTTGAAGGCAGCCAGAACCTCAGGAGCAATCGACTTGCTCATCTTGGCCTCTTTTGCTTTCTGCAAGTCAGCGAGGAAGTTCTTCTTGGCTTGACCGCTCTTGAAGTTACGGTACTGCTCTGGGTGCATGGCGAGTTCGAACAGTTCTTCGTCGTCCTGACCGCAGTCCCAGCCGTTCTCCTTCATCTCCTTGCGGAAGTCGTCGAGCGCATTCGGATAGAGGGTATGCGGGTCGATATCGGTGAACTCTTTGCCCTTCTCCTTTGCGAGAGCAACCAGTTCGGGAGCAATCGGACCAGGCACCTTTCCGCTCTTGCCGAGTATCATGCCCCACATAGCCTCGTCCATCATGACGAAGCGTCCCTTGCCCTGCTCGATGGTGAGCAGGTTCATGAGGGCGATGTTCTTGGTGTATTGGCTGAAAGGCGTTACCAGTGGTGGATAGCCGACCATCGGCCATACATGCTCTACCTCGTTGAAGAGGGCAACGAGCATATCGTCGGTGTTGAGCTCGGGTTCACCTTTCTGCTTACGCAGGTTGTTGATGACGCTCTGAATGCCTCCGAGGTCAGCCATCATGCTGCCCATCATGCCACCAGGCAGACCGCTTCCGAGCAAGAGGCTCGACATGTGCTTGTTGGCAGGATTGATGAAGTAGCCCAGCCAGTCGTCGATGAACTCCTGGGTGAGCGAACGGGCTTTCATGTAAGCAGACATGTTGATTTCAGGCACATCGAAGCCTTCGTTCTTCAGCATCGACTGCACGGAGATGATGTCTGGATGCACCTTGCCCCAAGAGAGTGGCTCGATGGCGGTATCGATAATGTCTGCGCCATTGTTGCAGACCTCAAGGATGCTTGCCATTGAGAGACCAGGACCGCTATGTCCGTGATACTGAATGATGATGTCAGGATGGTT
>JAFYYO010000315.1 GCA_017557475.1 Bacteroidaceae bacterium | reverse complement strand
CGTGCAGACGATTCAAACCACGCACATCTTTGCCGTAGCTGCCAGCTTCGCGACGGAAACATTGGGTATAGGCGCAATTCTTGATAGGCAGGTCCTTCTCGTCGAGAATCACGTCGCGATAGATGTTCGTCACAGGTACCTCGGCAGTCGGGATGAGGTAAAGGTCGTCAACTTCGCAATGGTACATCTGACCTTCCTTGTCGGGAAGCTGACCTGTACCATAGCCTGATGCGGCGTTTACGACTGTTGGAGGCATAATCTCCTCGTAGCCAGCTTTTTGCGCTTCATCCAAGAAGAAATCAATTAAGGCACGTTGCAGCCTTGCGCCCTTACCGCGATAGACAGGGAAACCAGCTCCGGTAATCTTAACGCCGAGGTCGAAATCGATGAGATTGTACTTCTTGGCAAGTTCCCAATGCGGGAGCTTCGCTGTCTCAACGACAGGGTTTGCATCCCAATTGCCAACTGTGTCTTGTCCTACGATACACTTCTTGAGGTTTGACTTTACAACCCAGTTGCAATCGGCACAAGTGCCTTCTGGAACCTCGTCGTAGGGAATGTTTGGAATCTGACAAAGCAGACGCGTGAGCTCCTGCTCGGCAGCTTCTTTCTTGTTCTCCAGTTCCTTGCTTGTTTCCTTCAGGGCAGCCACTTTTGCCTTGACAGCTTCTGCCTCTTCGCGCTTGCCCTGCTTCATGAGCATACCAATCTCTGCGGCAAGCTTCTTGGCAGAAGACAGGTTCTGGTCGAGTTCTGTCTGTGCATTACGACGGCATTTATCTACGGCAATGACTTCCTCTATTGCCTGACGTGCATCGGCAAAGTGCTTCTTCTCCAAGCCTGCAATGACGCGTTCGGTTTCTTCTGTGATGAGTTTTAGTGTTAACATATCTTGAATTTACAATTTGACGATTTATTATTTAGTCGTTTAGGATATTGAGCGCGGCAGCAAATTCTTCATTCTTCACTCTTCATTCTTCATTTCTAAAACGGGAGCCACACGAATGCGGCTGCATCCCAGATAGCGTGGCTGATGATGATAGCTGTGAGCTGATTTGGCATGAGATAGTAGAGTCCACCCCAAACAATGCCACAAACCAGGGCTGACATGATGAGCATGAAGTTGCCCGATGGCAGATGCACGAAGGTGTAGCACATTGTTGTGATGACGAATGCAAAGAGCGGTGTACGATAGTTCGATAGTGTCCTCTGAACGTAGCCTCGCCAGAATATCTCTTCTGCAGGTCCGATGACAAAAAGGAGGAGCAGGGCTAGTAGGGTAGGCGAGACATCTCCCTTTATGTTATATATAAGGTTCACCTGTGCGCGCGAAAAAGAAAAAAGGAGCTGCGATACCTTGTCCCCGACATAGAATACTCCCCAAAGCAGTGCCGCAATAGCAAAGCCTAAAAAGAGAGTCGATAGTTTAAAGTTTAGAGTTGAGAGATACGAACCGACTTTTCCAAAGACTAAGGCAAAGCAAGTGAGTACGATGGCCGAAGCACTCATGCATACCCAGAAGTTCACTTGGGGAGCTGTCCAGAGCGAGAACATGATGAACCACAGCACAGCAGCCACAAGGAGGCTCAGGACGAGCTGCCCTTTGTCGCGCATCTTAATGGTGTTGCTTGCTGTTGTGTTCATGTTCTTCATATTAGATTAGAGCATCAGTAATAAGACTGATGGCGAGCACAAGGCTGAAAGCAAGTTGCAACTTTGCCGTTGCCTCGTCCAAGTTGGCAATAGCCTTGATTCCTTCTGTATGATAGGATAGCATCTTTTTGCGATTGCCTAAAGCTATGGGAAGGGTGATGAGTGTGAGCACAGTTCGTGGACTTACCAAACCCATAAAGGCTGTTATGATGAGCCAAAGGTAGGGCAGTACGAGTTCGAAGATATACATACCGATGGCAAACTGGCGACCTGT
>JAFYYO010000314.1 GCA_017557475.1 Bacteroidaceae bacterium | reverse complement strand
GCCTTCTCCAATTCTAGGTCGCAAACCTCATTTCGACCAGCATAGTAGTTGAGAAGACCGTCGAAACCGATGCTCTTAACGCTGGCGATAAAGGTTCCCAAGGGTGCTTCGGGTTGTAGGCCTCCACAAGTTCCGATGCGGACAATCGTGAGTTGGCGATGTCCGGGCTTGTCCTCGCGTTCTTTGAAATCGATGTTTGCGAGGGCATCAAGCTCGTTCATCACGATATCGATGTTGTCGCAACCGATGCCCGTACTCAAGCAAGTGATGCGTTTGCCCTTGTATGTGCCGGTAATTGTATGAAACTCACGGCTTTCTATCTCGCATTCCTTCGAGTCGAAATGGCTGGCAACAGTCGTCACACGACCTGGGTCGCCAACAAGAATGATGCGGTCTGCAAGCTGTTCTGGCTTAATGTGAAGATGGAAAATGCTGCCATCTTCGTTGATGATAAGTTCAGATGATTCGTACTTCTTCATGGTGGGTGGAATTAATGGTTAAGTTCAATGCGACGGATTTCCTTTTCAAGCGCCAGTTTGTCTGCAGCCAAACGTTCGAGAGCGGTTTCTGTAAGGCGAATCTGCGGCGCTATTTGTACGCGCTGCACCTCGGTCATAGCGGCATATTTGCTACGAAGCGAACTCAGTTCCGCTGCTTTTGCATCGTATTCTTTCTGTGTCTCGAGCCAGATTTTAGCCTTTTGCTGAGCCAGCGGGTCCTTGAAATCACTTAATGTGTAGCAAGTCTTATGGTCGTTTATGACGAAGGTGAAATCGCGATTCTTCTTCTCGCTTTTTATCCCTTGACGAGCCTCTGCAAGCCGCTTCTTTGCGGCATTGACGGCATTCATGTCTTTCCAAGTGTCCTTGATGGACGAGATGCGAGCCATAGAGGCCAGTTTCTTCGCTCCAAGCTCCTGCTCGTTGTAGATGCGACGGGTTTCTGTGGGGATAAACGTATAGAGGCAAACCGTATCGGCAGGCTGGTTGCGGTCGGTCACGAACCAGCCCAATTGTTGGAACTCATCAATGACCATCAGATAGTCGTTGGCAGGCGAATTGAAAGGCATTCCGATGTTCTCTGGAGCCAAGAACTGCCCGTTGTCGGCATCATATCGCGTCATGAAGATGTCGTAGCCACCAAGACTCTCCTCACATTCCGCAGCATAATACATCGTGATGCCATCGGTAAGCATGAACGGGAAATTGAGGTTGTCCTCCTCTTCCTCGTTAAAGCCTTTCAGTTGGCGTTCCATCGACCATTCTCCGCCGATGAGCGATTTCTCTTTCAGTCGCAAATGTCCTTTCTGATTGGCTTCTCCGTAAACGATTCTATTGCCCAGTTCGTTGCGGAAAAGCGTGCAGTCATCTTTGCCAGACTTGAAGAAATCGGCATAGCTCATGATGGTTCCGCACTCCTGCGACAGCTTTATTTGCTGCAAGACCTGTTTCTTGGGTAGAACCACGCTGTCGATAAAGGTCACTTGCTCTGTGGCGTGAAGCTTGATTTGCGACTTTCGAGCCGTCTCGAGCAAAGCCTCTTCATGGATGGTAGGCTGCTTTTTCTTGGTCAAATCAGCAATCTGATGCTGCAGGATTTCCTCGGCAAGAGCGAAGTCGTAGGCAGCCATCGCCTCCGCTGGAGTGACGGTATAGACCGGCTCTTTTGCTTTCTTTCCTTTCTTCTGGGCAGAGAGATTCAGAGAAAGAAGGAGCGCTATGAGTATGATAAACGTTTTCTTCATGTAATCTCGGTTAACTACTTGAATATGAAATAAACAGCGAGGACGAGGCAGATGAGTGCTGCGAGGTGGTTCCAATGCAGGTGTTGTCCTTGGAAGAGAATGTTAGCGATGACGCAGAAGACAATCAAAGAGATGACTTCCTGAATAACTTTCAACTGCATCAACGTGAATGGTCCGCCGTTATCGACAAACCCGATACGGTTCGCAGGCACTAAGAAGCAGTACTCAATGCCGGCAATCATCCACGAGAAGCCAATCACGGCAATCAGCGGCCAGTTCGACGAGATGCCGGCCTGGTTGAGTTTCAGGTGTCCGTACCACGCTAGCGTCATGAAGACGTTACTGCAAACCAGCAGTAAAATTGTATAAAGTCCACTCACGATTCTGTCTGTTTTTATTGTTTTTTCAAGTTGTTGAATATCAATGTCTGCGCTTCGCCCGAAAACTAGGCCAGTCTAATTGGCAAACTAGGCGTGCCTAGTTGACGAATTAGACGTGGCTAATTGACAAACTAGACGTGGCTAGTTGGAGAAGCTTTAGCTCGACGTCAGTCAACATAACGTGTAATGATGCCCAACATGACGTGTAATGTTTGCGATCATAACGTGTAATGTTTCCCTACACTCCTCACTCCTTCGTCAGATACTCGTGCATTGCCGCTGCAGCACGGCGTCCGTCGCCCATTGCAAGGATGACTGTTGCGCCGCCACGAACGATGTCGCCACCAGCGAAGATGGTCGGGATGTTCGTCTGCATGCCTTCGTTCACGACGATAGTGTTCTTGCGTCCAAGCTCGAGACCCTGTATCGAATTGGGCACGAGAGGGTTAGGACTTACGCCGACAGCCACAATTGCCTGGTCGATAGCAATCGTCTCAGTAGCTCCAGGAATGGGCACAGGCGAACGACGACCACTTGCATCAGGTTCGCCAAGCTCCATCTTTTGGAGCACAACTTCTGTTACATTTCCCTTTTCATCTGCATGATATTCAAGAGGATTATGCAGTGTGAGGAACTCGATTCCTTCCTCTTTTGCGTGCTTCACCTCTTCGAGTCGGGCTGGCATCTCTTCCTCGCTTCTGCGATAAGCAAGAATCACGCGCTCAGCACCCAAGCGTTTTGCGGTTCGGCAGCTGTCCATAGCGGTATTTCCACCACCTACAACCATCACATTCTTCGCTTTCTTGATGGGCGTTGCATACTCTGGATTGCTGGCATCCATGAGGTTGACGCGCGTCAGATACTCGTTGGAAGACATGATGCCGTTGGAGTTCTCGCCAGGAATATTCATGAAGTTTGGCAAACCAGCGCCGCTTCCCACGAAGATGCCCTTGAAGTCCTGAGCCTCAAGGTCAGCGATTGTGATGGTCTTACCCACAACACAATCCTTCACGAACTTCACGCCAATCTTCTCCAAGTTCTGTATCTCGACATCGACAATCGCGTTTGGCAAACGGAATTCGGGTATGCCGTACTTCAGCACACCACCAATCTCGTGCAAAGCCTCAAAGACAGTTACGTCGTAGCCGGCTTTCGCCATATCGCCTGCGAAACTCAATCCTGAAGGACCTGAGCCGATGACAGCAATCTTCTTGCCGTTCTTCTCAGCCACTTCGGGCAGAGACATCTTGCCGCTCTCGCGCTCATAATCGGCAGCGAAACGCTCCAAGTTGCCAATCGCAACTGCTGGCTCGTTCATTTTCAGGTGGATACATTGTGCCTCGCATTGTTTTTCTTGAGGACAAACACGACCACAAACTGCGGGTAGGGAAGAGGTGCTCTTCAATACACGAGCTGCTGCGAGGAACTCTCCACGCTCGATATTCTTGATGAACGACGGGATGTTGATACCAACGGGACAGCCCTGCATACAAGTCGGATTAGCGCAATCGAGGCAACGCTTCGCTTCTGTCAAAGCCTGCTCTACTGTTAAACCTTGGTTTACTTCCTCCGTTCTTGTCGTAGCACGGTAGACAGGATCGAGTTCAGGCATCTTGCAGCGCTCAATCTGCATACGCTCCTTCGCCTTCATCGACTTGCGAAGTTCGTCGCGCCAAGCAGCTGAGCGGTCAGTAAGAGACTGTAGTGAAGAGTTAAGAGTTGAGAGTGAAGAATCAGAATTACCTTTTGCTTCTGGATTGTTACAATTATTCTTCACTCTTCGTTCTTCGTTTTTCACTCCATGAAGCGATGCTTCATAGGCAGCCATCGCTTCCGCCTCTTCTGCCTTGAACGCGCCGCCTCGCTGCATCATCTCGTTGAAGTCAACCTGATGACCGTCGAATTCGGGGCCGTCAACGCAGACGAACTTGGTCTTGCCGCCAACACTTACGCGACAAGCACCACACATTCCTGTGCCGTCAACCATGATGGTATTGAGGCTGACATCAGTCGGGATCTCATATTTCTTAGTTAGCAAGCAGCAGAATTTCATCATGATGGCAGGTCCGATGGCAAAGCACTTATCGACCTTCTCGCGCTGAATGACTTCTTCCATGCCCACAGTCACGACGCCTTGCTTGCCGTAAGAACCGTCATCGGTCATGATGATGACTTCATCACTTGCGGCTCGAACCTCATCTTCGAGTATGATGAGCTCTTTGCTACGACCTGCTATCACGCTGAGAACGCGGTTGCCAGCAGCTGTGAGAGCCTGAATGATG
>JAFYYO010000313.1 GCA_017557475.1 Bacteroidaceae bacterium | reverse complement strand
TGATGTGGAAGCCGAACTGGGAAAGGTGGGCAACTCTGGTGTCGATACTGCCGATGTCTTCACGGATGTCGAGGAATCTGTCCGTTTTGTCCAAGCCACAGGAATTGATGCGCTTGCAGTTGCGATAGGTAATCTGCATGGACATTATGTCCACACTCCACAGCTAAATATCAAGCGACTCATCGAGATTCATGAAGCGAACCGTTTGCCTCTTGTTCTTCATGGAGGAAGTGGGACGAGTGTTGAAGACTTCAAGGCTTGCATTCATAACGGAATCTGCAAGATAAATGTTGCAACTGCCATTCAGCGAGGCATTATGAAGCGCATCAAGGAGCGTCTCGCGCAGAAGCCCGACGAAGAATATGTGCCCTTGAAACAAGTGATGATAGACGCTTCGAGGGAAGTTGTGAAGGAACACATCCTACTTTTTGAAAGCAATAACAGAATCTAAAACGATACAACATGAAACGTAGCGAAATCAATCAAATCATTCGTGAGGCTAAGGATTTCCTTGCTTCGCGGCAGTTTATTCTACCTGAGTGGTCGGAATGGAGCGTAGCTGACTGGAAGGCAAATCGAGACAAAGTGGACTACATTATTGAGCGTATGCTCGGATGGGACATAACAGACTTTGGATCAGGCGATTTTAAGACTTGCGGTCTCTTCCTCTTTACCATCAGAAATGGCAAGTATGGGGTTGACAAGAAGCCTTATGCGGAGAAGATTATGATTGTAGAGGAGAACCAGGAAACCCCGATGCATTTCCATTGGAGCAAGATGGAGGATATCATCAATCGTGGTGGCGGCAACCTTGTTATCGAGCTTTATAATGCCGATAAGGACGAGCAGTTTGCTGATACGCCTGTTCATTTCCGCATAGACGGCATAGAGCACACGATGGAGCCAGGCGGAAAGGTTATTCTCAAACCTGGTCAAAGTATCTGCATGGAGCAGTATCTCTACCATCGTTTCTATGGAGAGCCTGGTAAGGGAAAAGTGATGGTGGGCGAAGTCAGCCAATGTAATGATGATAATACGGACAATCGCTTCTATGCTCCTGTAGGCCGCTTCCCAGAAATAGAAGAGGATGAGCAGCCCTTGCACCTGCTTTGCTCGGACTATACGAAGTTCCTAAAATAATTAGTATGGCAAGGATTCGTATTGGTGGAGTAGGGTGTTGCCTGCTCGATCGCATTTATGACCATATTGATTTTCAGTCGGAAGCTTTCCGCAAGTACTGGAGCAAGAAGGCTGGTGACGGAGGTTTGGAGCCAGGCAAACTGACTTTTGAGGAAGAGTTGGAACGTTTCTCCGGGCAATCATTTGCGAAAGAGATTCTTCCTCAACTAACTCAAGGACAAGAGCCAAAGAAAGAAAATGTGGGAGGTCCCTGCATTGTGGCGCTCATAAATGCTTCGCAGTTGGCTTACAAGGAGAGTGAAGTTAGCTTCTATGGTTGCAGAGGTGAGGATGAAGTGGCGGACAAACTCCTGCAGAAGCTTCAGCAAACAAGGCTCGACCTCAGCCATTATCGAGTTGAGAAAGGTTGCGAGACGGCTTCCACAAGCGTTCTTTCCGACCCGAACTACGATAATGGGCATGGGGAAAGGACTTTCGTGAACACCATCGGAGCATCGTGGAACTACCTTCCTGAAGAGGTTGACGAGAGCTTCTACGATAGCGATATCTGCGTCTTCGGCTCGACTGCTCTCGTGCCTCGCATTCATCAAGGACTGCTTCCGATGCTCAAGAGGGCGAAGGCAAAAGGCAAGATTACAGTTGTTAATACGGTTTATGATTTCCTTAACGAGAAAGCGCATCCAGAGAAGCGCTGGCCCATGGGAGATAGCGACGAGAGTTACAAGTTCATAGACCTGCTTCTTGTGGACCACGAGGAAGCCCTTCGCCTAAGTGGAACTGAGGATATTCCCTCGGCAATTGCTTTCTTCCGCGAGAAAGGAACTGGTGCTGTGCTCGTTACAAAGGGCGCTCAGAACATCTATCTTTGGGCTGATAGCCCTCTTTTCGGCAAGGTTGAGGAGCAGACGATGCCAGTTTCCAAAGCCGTTGGAGAGGCTCTGAAGCAAGGAAAAAAAGGCGATAGCACAGGTTGTGGCGATAACTTTGCTGGCGGAGTGATTGGCTCAATTGCTAAGCAGATATATAACTCTAAGCTCTCATCTCTCAACTCTCAACTCTCTCTCGACTTGGTCGAGGCTTGCCGTTGGGGTATTGTTTCAGGAGGTTTCGCTTGCTTCTATTATGGCGGAACCTATCTTGAAGAGAAAGAAGGCGAGAAGTTTGCTCAGTTGAAGGCGCTTTATGACCAATACATCAAGCAGTAAAGCGCTTGCTTATTCTTTCCACAAGGCGCTCTATATCAGCCGTAAGAAGTTGGTATGGAGCGCTTTGCTTGAAGTCTGTTCCTTTGCGAAGCATCAATTCAATAGGGGATTGGCTGTGACGATAGCCGGAAAGTTCGTTTTGTTTCTGCTGGTTATGAACGGCAAGCTGCGATATCTCCTTCTCCCTTTCCCTGCGAAGAATGTTGCAAATAGGTTGGAGCAGAGGCAAAACGACACCTTCCATCAAAGCGTGTCCCTGTATATATAAATATGTGTCAGCAGGTCGAATGCCAAGCTCTTCCTGCAGACTCTTTCGCAGACTCAGGTATGAATCCTTCGCTTTGGGATATCTTCTTTGCAACCAGGCAACTTGCTTGTTGACTTTGTCGCGCAGATGTTCGAGAGACTTCTCAGGACTGTAGGGGTTGATATCGTGGAAAGTGACTGTCTGAGTGAAGTTCGTGATGCTGTAAGTGCTGGCGTGACCGAACTTGTGTGCCCAGATGCTCCACACGAAAAGCGGCCAAATGATGATGCTGTACTCTTCCATGAAAGCCTCGAGAGAAAGGATGGTTCGGTCGTTTAGCGTGCTCATCACACAAGCAGTATGAAGTGACGGAGCATAGCATTGGTAGTTCTCGATGGCGTAAGCGTAGGTATGCAGGATGAAAGGTGAGGAAAGAAGTTGCTGGCTTATTGGAGTCGCACCTTGTACAAGGTAGTCGTAGTCGGCATCCACACAGGCTATCATGTATTCTCCAAGCGAAGGCCCAAGCCTGTTCATCAGGGCAGCTTTCTTACCTTTGCAGAGCGTTTGCCTTGATGGAAGCATCACTTGGAACTTTATTCGGTCGGTCTCGAAGTCTTGCAAGACAGAACGCCAGAAGAAGACATCATCATAGCTCTCCACATACGCCACAATCTTTCGTACGGCGTTCCTCGGTCGAAGCTTTTGTGCTAGCTCGAGGTAAGTGGAGTTGAGATGTTCCTGGAGTCGTTTTGCCATAAGACCCTTCCAAACCTTCCCTTAAAGGGCAGGTTTCAATTATCATTTTCAATTATATCACTATGTCTTCCACGTCAGTTACTCTGTCGCTCCAACCATTCATGATGACGGCAGGGGAGTGGGTTGTGAGGATGACTTGAACATTCGGGTTGAGGTCTGTCACGAGTTCAAGCAAACGTTCTTGCCACTCGACATGAAGGCTAACTTCAGGCTCGTCCATGAAGAGTACAAAAGGCTTTCTGTTTTGCACCAGAACTGTGAGCAGGATGATGAGCATCTGCTTCTCGCCACTCGAGAGTTTGTAGGCCGAGATGCTTTCTCCGTAACTATCGAAGTAGAGTTCGTTCTGGTCTCGTTTGATGGTCTTTCCTGTTTCACGGAAGAGTTCGTCCACAATGTCCTGGAAGTGCGTCTTCTCGTTGGCCAACGCCTGAACTTTGGCAGCGGCTTCAGGGTCGTTATTTGCGAAGAGTTCTACCATTCGGTTCGAGAGGTTGACTTGATAGTCGAGCCATTTGCGCCCAAGATGATAGATGTGCAGGTCGAGTTCCGTCTGCATCTGCGTGTCTGTCAACTTGTTCATGAACTCGCTTGAGAGCATTGGCCTGTCGAAGCTTCTGATGACCTCGAAGTCCACAGACTTGGCATCGTTGGGGAAGAACTTGATGTGCACGCCATCTTGCTTGCGAGTGTCTCTGTCTATGTCCAGGAGGTGCATGATGCAACGGTTGAGTATCGTGCTTTTGCCCACACCATTCACGCCGCTCAGGATGTTCACGCCTGGCTGCAAGTCCCAACGAATGTGCTTATGCCCGTTCCAAAGGGATTCTATCTCGATGCTTTCAATGTATTGTCCGTTCATTGTCTTTTTTTTTTTGACAACAGACAACCGACAAGCAAAGCTCGACGGCCGCAGGGGAAGTCAACGGACAACTGTCCAATTCCCGTAATCTTTATTCTGTTGTCTGTGGTCTGTAGTCTTTAATCTGTAGTCTGTAGTCCGTAGTCCGTTGTCTTAAAAGATGGTCGTTGAGTTCCAAGGATATGTTTGAGCCCCTACGGAGAAGGTTCCGAGGGCGCGTTCCAGTTTGTCTTGAGTGAGGGGTATGTGGCACATACGGGCACTATCGCGACCTATGTACTTGCGTATCTTGTTGGGCAGGCAAGTCCAGTTCTCCTCTACAGCATCGTCCTCCAAGTGGCTCCTGCCCACATAGGCGATGATGACGGGCAGGTGGAAACGATTCACGGCCCTGCTTATCTGCCAATTCAGCATGGGTGACTCCACGTTTGTGACGGGAGAGACCAGCACAAGCAAGTTGTCAGCCTGAGCCATCAGAGCAATAAGACGCGTTTTCACAGTCGAGTCCACCAGGTCGTCGTGTTCGCTCGAGAAGTAGATTTCATCGATGTTCAGGAAGCGGAAGCGTTCCGGATGCATTCGCTGCCAGGCATGCAGTTGCTGGAAGGTCTTCAGGTTCGAGTTCACATGGTCCAGAACGCCTGTTGCATCGTAAGCCACGTATGTCTTATGTGTGTTCATAGCCTTCTTTTTGTGCAAAGATACGAAAAATAAGTGAAAAGTGAAGAGTGAAAAGTGAAAAATAAAAGATTTTTTATAAATTTGCAGGCAGAAACAAACATTAACGACTACAGACCACAGACTACAGACTACAGATTTAATCATTTTCCGTTGTCCGTCGTCAGTTGTCCCCAAAAGAAAGATATGATGAAACGCAGAACATTCCTTCGCAGCAGTCTTGCAAGTGTAGCATTATTAGTAGCCCCATCAGAGCTTTTAAGTCACTCTCCCTCGGAGAAGGCCGAGTCTTCTAACTCCACAATAAAAGCACTCCCCCAAAGAGGGAGCGGGGATGGGGCCAGCTTCCACCTCGGCATGGCTGGCTACACTTTCGTGAAGTTCGACCTCGACACCACACTCGCCTTCATGAAGAAGATTGACGTCCACTACCTCTGCATCAAGGACTTCCACTTGCCCTTGAATGCCGACACAGAACAGATTGCCAAGTTCAAGGAGAAACTGGCTGCTCACGATGTGATTGGCTATGCCGTAGGCCCTATCTATATGAAAGATGTTGCTGCTGTGGATACAGCTTTTGCCTATGCTCAGAGGGTAGGAGTGGACCTCGTAGTGGGCGTTCCAGGCACTTGGGGCGATACTGTTCCCAACAAGCAGGTGCTCGACCGAGTGGAGCAGAAAGTGAAGGAGACGAACATCCGTTATGCCATCCACTTGCATGGTCCCGACATGCCGCTCTATCCCGATGCCACTTCGATTTGGGAAGATGTCAAGGACCGCGACCCTCGTATGGGAATGTGCCTCGACATCGGTCATAACCTTCGCTATGGAGCCGACTCCATCAAGGACCTGAAACGTTATGCCAAGCGCGTCTTCGACATCCATCTGAAGGACGTCACAGAGTCCACAAAAGCAGGTCATGCCATCGAGTTGGGTAGGGGAATCATCGACTTCCCCAAGTTCGTCAAGATGCTTCGCAAGGTCGGCTACAAAGGCTCCTGCAGCCTCGAGTACGAGAAAGACATGAACGACCCCTTCATCGGCATAGCCGATAGCGTCGGGTATTTCCGAGCTGTCATGCAGAACACTCGCTAAGTTGGCATTTATAACTTGGAACGTTCTCTAACTAGGTGTGCCTAGTTGTTCAATTAG
>JAFYYO010000312.1 GCA_017557475.1 Bacteroidaceae bacterium | reverse complement strand
TACATGAACGAACGCATCACAAACAGCTCCAGCGACGTCATCGGCACATCTCGCTACGTCGGCATGGGCGGTGCTCTCGGTGCTCTCGGTGCAGACATGAGTGTCATCAGCTGGAACCCGGCAGGCATCGGACTGTATCGTAAGAACGATGTTGCCCTGACTATGGGCGGACTCTGGGGTAAATCGCACATCAGCGAAGAGAATCGCGGCAAGTTCACATTCGACCAGGCTGGCATCGTCATCAACATGAAGACTGGCGGCGAGACATGTCCCTACGTCAACTTCGCCTTTAATTATCAGAAGAAGATCAACTTCAACCATAATTTCTATGCAGACAATCCCAACACACACGAACTGAGTCAATTGGACCAAGTGGCTGAGTTGACGGACTGGGACGAAGGTTGGCAGAACAATCTTGCCGGCATGGCTATGGAGAATGGATACTTCTCGGTAAAGACAAACGCTGATGGAAACGAATACCGATGCAACGAGACATCGACAGCATACAACGAATACACGCATCATAGTGAAGGTTCCTTGCAGTCGTTCGACTTCAATGCAAGCACCAACATCAACGACAGAGCCTTCGTCGGCATGACCATCGGCGTCGACAATATGCGCTATCGTGGATGGACATGGTACAGAGAATACGACCTCTTCGACAAGGCAAGGTATGACCTCAACAATGACATCCGCATCACAGGCACAGGCGTGAACGTCAAGCTCGGCACTATCATCCGTCCTATTGAGGATAATCCTTTCCGCTTCGGCTTTGTTATAGAAACTCCCACATGGTACCGTCTCAAGAACAGCACCCTGTTCGACCTTCAACGCGAACCGAATAACCTGGGCAGCAAGATTGAGCCCTGGGAGAGCTACCTCAAGTTCAACTTGCGCTCCCCATGGAAGGTACGCACCAGCATCGGCAGCACTGTCGGCTCCACATTCGCTTGGGACGTTGACTACGAGTTTGCTGCTTTCGCCGGCACAGGCATGGGTTATCCAGAGTACGAATATGCTGATGGCTCTACTACAGGCAACATAAAGGACAAGGCAATGAACCAGTTCACTCGCGACAACCTGCGTGGCGCACACACTTTGCGTCTTGGCGTCGAAGCCAACACCACAAAGAATCTGGCCTTCCGACTGGGTTACAACCTGAGCACGTCTCCCTATAAGAAGAACATTGGCTTCGACCAGTACAGCCTCAACAGTGCTGCGATGGACTACGCGACAAGCACCAGCTACATGCGTCCCGGCAATACCAACATCCTGACGCTCGGCATGGGATACCACACAAAGAGTTTCTATGTTGACCTTGCCTACAAGATTCGTCATCAAAAGGCTGACTTCTATGCCTTCGACACGAACTTTACCAACACAAACCAAGAGCTTGTTCCGCAGTTTGTATATGACAATCCTGCTCTCGCAGACGTGAAACTTGACCCTGTTGACGCTAACCTGACGCGACAGACAATCACCTGCACGCTTGGCTTCAAGTTCTAATGGCGAACTAACACCACTTTGCCGGACATGATATAAAGTCCCGGCTTCAGCGACCGACGCTCCTGTTTGATGCCCGAAAGGCTAAAGACGGGGGCGTCGATTGCTTTGTCGGTAGATGGCGAGACGATTGCATCACCGTCATCTACCGCTGTGCCATAGATATGGAAGGCATAGAGGGCAGGTTGCTCGACATTGTTCATGTTGGCAGAAGTGCGAGGGAAGACGAGCTTGACATAGCGTCCGCGAACAGGCGTAGAGAGCGACACGGCCTTCTTATTCGTTGAGCCTGCGTTCTTTCGGTCAGCCACTTGCGTCCAACAGGTGTTCGTATCGCCTGCTTTCGTAATGAGACTCAAGTCGGGCTCGTCTTGACTGATGAACAACTGATAAGCGTTCATATTCGTGGCATTCGAGTCGATGCTCTTCGCGTCCCACAGCAAGAGGCGTTTTATGTCGTAGGTCTTCTCCAAATCAACAATGACATAGCGGTAAGGGTCGCTGCCCTGAACAGGTGTCGTAGGACGCCACGGACGCTCGGAAGACGGCAGTCCTGTCAACAGATTGAGTGCACTTTTGGTCGCATCAGGCGCATCGCAGGCAGCGAAAATGCTCTTTCCGATGCTGACGTTGCCGTCGCTCCTGGGCAGTTCACTAACGAAATGTCCATAGACATCGCAGCCATAGAGGCGAATCGCATTATCCGCCTCGCCGCTTGGACGTGTGCCTCGAGAGAAGACGAGCTTTAGGTAACGAACCTCCGCAGCAGGGAACGAGACATCCTTCTCTGCTTGATTGCCGACGCCTTCTTCGTGCGCCAAGAGCGTCCAATCCTCGTTTGTCTGGGTTCTGCCATACACCCAATACTCCGGCACATTGCCGCAATTCGACTCGCGTCCCTCGACATCTCGGAAGACGAGACGATTCACTTCATAGATTCCTGTGAACTCCAATATGAGCCAAGGCTGCTCGTTGCTCGCATCGCACCATTTTCTTCCTGGATAGATGTAACTCGTGTTCATGTAACACGGTCTTTCGCCCTCGGCTGCGTAACCGCTTGCGGAATTGACAAAGCAAGTCATCTT
>JAFYYO010000311.1 GCA_017557475.1 Bacteroidaceae bacterium | reverse complement strand
GTTGGCCACTCGAATGCGGCTCGCCTCCTCAGTAAGGATGGCTTTTGAGTGTGCGCCATACTTCGGAAGAACGTATCTGAAAGCGAATCCGTCGTCGTAAAGGCGGAAGAGGACGGTCATTTTCCACGTTCCCTTCTTCGTCGTAACAGAAAGCGTGTTACAATGGTCGCGGTACTGACTGCGTTTGCCTACAGGAAGAGTGTAGGCATCATCCACAGAGTCGTTCACCGCTTCCAACAGTTCGAGGCCTTCCCTGAAGTCTGCTGCGGAAATTGTAAGGCCAAGAGGGGACTCGGAGACAATCGTTCGCTCGTCTCGACTGACGGTATAAGAGAGTTTCCCCTCATCGGAAAGCGTGACGACAGCCTTCAGGTGTCCGTCTGGCGAAGCTACCGTAAAGTCCTCAGCACCAATGGTGAGCGTTGGCATCAAAAATGCAAAAAGCAAAAGAAATCTTGTTCGCATAATGGCAAATTATATGGTTTTCGTGTTGCAAATTTACGAATAAGCAAGCAGAAAGCCAAATTTATTTGCCCTTTTTCGCCTGTAGAGTTGAAAAACGAAGGAAGTCGAGTCGTCTGACGAAGCCTGTTAAGAAGCCAGTACCTCCATGCGAGTACTGCAGTACCTACACGCGAGGACTGCAGTACCTACAGGCATGTACTGGAGTACTCACACGCCAGGATTATTGAAGTACTGAGTCAAAATGGCCGATTTCTCACGAATAAAAAGTCGACTTTTCACCCCTCGATTTCAATTTCAGGCAGATTCGTGAAACCGACAAAAGCACCTGAATCGGCAACCTTTCAGGGAGACCTATTTCTCTTCTTTTTGGAAAAAAACACATATTAAATAAGAAAAAAGGTGGAAAATGCTTGGTGGATTGAAAAATTGTCGTACCTTTGCAGCCGGTTTGGAAAAAGTCGTCTATTGGAATAGACTAAAAAGGAAAGATTAGAAATGTCTAAGATTTGTCAAATTACCGGTAAAAAGGCCATGATTGGCAATAACGTGTCACACTCCAAGCGCCGCACTAAGAGGAGCTTCGACGTGAACCTGTTCACCAAGAAGTTCTATTATGTGGAAGAGGATTGCTGGATTAGTCTGAACATCAGCGCTTCCGGTCTGCGCTACATCAATAAGGTAGGACTCGACGCCGCTCTGAAAAACGCAGTGGCTCAAGGGTATTGTGATTGGAAGGATATTCGTGTAATCGGTTAAAGAACGGAGGAGTAACGAAATGGCAAAGAAAGTTAAAGGCAACAGAATCCAGGTGATTCTGGAATGCACAGAGATGAAGCAGAGCGGTCTGCCCGGTACATCTCGCTACATCACCACGAAGAACAGGAAGAATACTCCCGAGCGCCTCGAGCTCAAGAAGTACAATCCCATCTTGAAGAAGATGACTGTTCATAAGGAAATCAAGTAAAAAGACAACCGACAATCGACAACCGACAACCGACAATCAGTAGTCTGTGGCCTGTTGTCTGTAGTCAAAATTATTTAAAACTATGGCAAAGAAAGCAGTCGCTACCCTGCAGACGGGTAGAACCGAAGGTCGTTCATACACCAAGGTTATCAAGATGGTGAAGAACCCTCAGACAGGTTCCTACAGCTTCGACGAGCAGATGGTTCCCAATGAGGCCGTTAAGGATTTCTTCAAGAACTAAGCGATAAGCAAAGATATGACGGAAAGCGGGGAGCAAGAATAAGGCTTCCCGCTTTCTTTTCATTTTTTCATTTCTTCATTATTTGAATGTTTAGCACCTACACACTTCCCCAAGGACTCCGAGTCGTCTGTGCTCCTGGGCAAACGGATGTGGTTTATCTCGGTATCGCAGTTGATGCCGGAACTCGCCACGAAATGCCTGGCGAAAGCGGAATGGCGCATTTCACCGAGCACATGTCGTTCAAGGGAACCCGGCGTCGCTCGGCTCGGCAAGTCATCTCCTGTATGGAAAGTGTGGGCGGAGAACTGAATGCCTTCACGGGCAAAGAGGAGACGGTCTATTATTGCACTTCCTTGAAACAACATGTTTCGAGGGCAATCGACCTCCTTCTCGACATTATTTTGAACAGTTCTTATCCTCAGGAAGAGATGACTCGCGAGGTCGAGGTCGTCATCGACGAGATAGAAAGCTATCAGGACCAGCCTTCAGAACTCATCTACGACGAGTTCGAGAGCCTTCTTTTCCCGTCGCATCCGCTTGGACGCAACATTTTGGGCGATGCCGAAACGCTTCGCAGGTTCCGTTCCGACGATATGCAAGCCTTCGCTCGTCGCCTTTATCATCCCGAAAGAATGGTGCTCTATGTCCTGGGAAACGTGGAGCCCGAAAAAGTGCTCCGTGTCGTGGAGCGAAACATAACACGCCTAGTTGGCCAACTAGACACGCCTAGTTTGCCAATTAGCCACGTTAAGTTTGCCAACGAGCCACGCCTAGTTTCTCACATCACCCGCAAGAAGGATACGCATCAGGCTCATGTGGTCATCGGAGCACAAGCCTTCGGCGGCAATGACCCCCGCCATCTCCACATGTATTTCCTCAGCAATATGCTGGGCGGACCTGCGATGAGTAGTCGTCTGAACCTTGCTCTCCGCGAACGAAACGGTCTAGTCTATACCGTCGAGAGCAACCATACAACCTACACAGACACAGGCGTTTGGAGCGTTTATTATGGCTGTGATGCAAAAGACAGGAAGCGTTGTCACAAACTTGTACTCAGAGAGTTGGATCGCTTGACACAGAGTCCGCTCTCCCAACGCACACTTGATGCTGCTCGTCGGCAGTTGAAAGGTCAAATCGGCATTTCCTACGATAACTTCGAGAACGTTGCCATCGGAATGGGCAAACGCTATCTTCATTACGGCAAAACGCTTTCCAAACAGCAACTTTTCGAGCGCCTCGATGCCCTCACACCCGAGGATTTGCTCCAGACGGCACAATTTGTCTTCTCTCTCGACAAGCTTCTAACGCTCGAATACGTCTGAAAAGTACAGAAATCGATGCGTTTCTGTGCTCGTTTTTAGCAGTTTTTGTCTTTTTCTCAACTTTTTCCCCACCATTTTGTAATGTGTTGAAAAAAGTTTTCAACAATGCAAAAAGAGGCACCTTGATGTGCTGAAACCCCTTTGTATATAGGGTTTTGAGCAAATCGTATGCTAGCATAACATGAAGTTATGCACAGGAAGTCGCTCTGTATGAAGAAAAAAAAGTTTGAAGAAAGTGTGGGGAATTGTGGGGAATTGTGTATCTTTGCAGCAGATTTTCTATAGAAAAGAAAAAAACACGATGAGATTCACAGGTAGTATAGACGCCAAGACGGATGAGAAGGGACGCGTTTTCGTGCCCAGCGTCTTCCGCAAAATCCTACAGAACGAAGAGGAGGAAGGGCTGGTGTTGCGTCGCGACATCTTCGAGAACTGCCTTGTGCTCTACCCAAAAAGTGTGTGGGACGCTCAGGTTGACATCGTTCGTGCCCGCACCAATCCCTTCGACCGCCATCAGCGTCAAGGCATGCGTCTGTTCACAGCTGATGCCGAGGACATTACCCTCGACAGTGGTGGACGAATGCTTATCCCGCGTCGTTACCTGGAACATGCAGGTATCAAGAGCGACGTGAGGTTCATCGGCGTCGATGACACCATCGAGATTTGGAGCAAGCAGGCAGCCGAAGGTCTCCTCAGCAATCCCGAAGAGGTGGCGAACATCTTGGAAGAGATGATGAAGGATGACAACACATAATATATTATATAATATATAATGTACGAGAAATGTGAGGAATATCATGTGCCAGTACTGCTCAGCGAAGCAGTCGACGGACTGGACGTACAGCCAGGAGGCACATATATCGACCTCACATTCGGTGGTGGCGGTCACAGCAGAGAGATTCTCAGAAGGCTGAAAGGCACAGGTCATCTCTATAGCTTCGACCAAGACGAGGACGCTCAGCTTAATGCCAAAGAGCTGGAAGGCGAAGGAAACTTCACTTTCATCCGCAGCAACTTCCGCTTCCTCAAGAACTGGATGCTCTACTACGGGCACGAGCAAGTGGACGGAATACTTGCCGACTTGGGCGTAAGCAGTCATCACTTCGACGAAGAAAGGCGGGGCTTCAGTTTCCGTTTCGATGCTCCGCTCGACATGAGGATGAACCAAAAGGCCAGCCTCGACGCAAAGCGCATTGTGGAGGAATACAGCGAGGAGCAACTCTCAGGCATCCTCTACCTCTATGGCGAACTGAAGAATAGCCGTCGCATCGCTGCCGCCATCGTCAAGGCACGCCAGCAAAAACCCATCACGACCACAACGGAACTGGTGGAAGTGCTGAAGCCTTTGATGGGTTACGACCGCGAGAAGAAGGACTTAGCGCGAGTCTTTCAGGCACTTAGAATAGAGGTGAACGGTGAGATGGTTGCCCTCAGGCAAATGCTTGAAGTCGCTCCAGAACTCCTCAAACCAGGCGGCAGGCTCAGCGTTCTCACCTATCATTCCCTTGAGGACCGTATGGTGAAGAACATCGTGAAAGCCGGCAATGCTGAAGGCAAAGTGGAAACCGACCTCTTCGGACGTATCGATGCACCGCTCGAAGCGGTCAACCGCAGCGTCATCACCCCGAGTGAAGAGGAGCAAAACAACAACCCTCGCAGTCGTTCGGCAAAGCTGAGAGTAGCAAGAAAAAGAGAATAACTAACGACCAACAATGGCTGAGATAGAGATAGATAACTTCGAGGAACTCCAAGAGGTGGAACAAGAGGCTCAGGAAGTACAGGAAATCCCAGAGCCTCAGGAGGAAAAGGAACAAGTCAGTGACAAGGAGAAACTGATGCGTTCGCTGGTCAGCGACGACGATGAAGTCGATGAGATGACCGCCGCCAGCCTTCGTCAAATGCTGGATGCTGCTCCTCGTTGGTTCCTCAGCCAGTGGAAAATGATGCTTCTCGTATTAGCCGGAATCTTCCTCTACATCACGAACGGCTATCAATCGCAAGTCGAGATGATGAAGGAAACTGAACTCGAGGCCGAGCTAAAAGACTGGCGATACAGAAGTATCACTCGTGTGAGCGAGCTCACACAACTTTGTCGTCAAAGTCAACTCGAGCAAAAACTTCGCGAGCAAGGCGACAGTACACTCACTCCCAGCAAGGTTGCACCATTCATAATCAAAGTAAAAGAGTAAGTCCGACATTATGCAAACAGGCAAAGATAAAGGTCCAAGACGGTACATCGTTATCTTCGTGTTGATGTGCTTGGCAGGAATGTATATCCTGGGCAAGGCTCTTTATACGATGTTGCCACCTGAAAGCGACTACTGGAAAGAGGTTGGACGCAATAGCAAGGTTGCCAAGATACCTGCCAATCGCGGTAATATCCTCTCTTGCGACCGCCAGGTTCTCTCAGGTACTGTGCCCAAGTATGCGCTCTACATGGACTTCGCCGTGCACGATCCCGATTCG
>JAFYYO010000036.1 GCA_017557475.1 Bacteroidaceae bacterium | reverse complement strand
GTTTCTTTGTCGCCGTTGATGATTGCCCAATTGATGGGGGCTGCACCTCGATACTGAGGTAGGAGTGCGGCGTGAAGATTAAAGGTGCCAAGAGGAGGCAGGCTCCAAACCACTTCAGGAAGCATTCGGAAAGCGACGACTATCTGCAAGTCGGGCTTCAAAGCCTTGAGTTCTGCAAGGAAAGTCTCGTCGCGAAGCTTCTCAGGTTGCAGGACGGGAATACCTTTCTTGAGAGCGAACTTCTTGACAGGACTGCTTTGCAAGACATCGTGATGCCTGCCGATAGCTTTGTCCGGCATCGTAACGACTCCGACTACATCGAAGCCCTCCTCAACAAGACGTTTGAGGCTCTGCACCGCGAAGTCGGGTGTGCCCATGAAGACTATACGGACCCCCTCTAACTCCCCCGTGAAGGGGGAGGATAAGGTTGGGGTTGAGGGGCTAGAGTTCTTTAACATAGATGTTTCTGAAGTAGCAACGGCTGCCGTGAGCCTGCATTTCAATCTGCTCTTTGGGGAAGATGGGCAGTTTGCGGTCCCAATAGTTCTCGAGAACAACGTCATCTACAACCTTTACGCCATTCAGCCAAACCGTCACTTTCTCGCCCTTCATAATGATGCGGAAGGTGTTCCATTCGCCCAACTTGTTGTCCTCAACACTCGTCGGAGTCGAGGGATTCTTCTGATTGTTGTAGAGACCGCCTGAACCAACTTGAGCACCAACATTCGTGCGACGGATATCCCATATTTGAACTTGTGGTGCACCACGCAGATAAACGCCTGCATCGGGCTCTTTGCCGTTGGGGTCGAGACGCCAATCAACGAGCAACTCGAAGTCGGCATAGTCCTTAATTGTGCAGATGTTGTCCCATCCGTGACCGATATAAACGAGGTCGCCATTCTCCACAATCCAATCCTTCTTCATCAGTTCATCAGCCTTCTTCTGTGCTTCAGCAAGCTGCTCAGCACTCATCTTCGAGCGGGCAATCGGGTTCTCAACGAGACCTTTCCAACCTTCGAGGTCCTTTCCGTTGAAGAGACAGACGAAGCCTTCCTCGTTCTTGTTAGCGGCTTTGAGCCAAGCCTTAGCCTGACTCCTTTGGTTCAACTTGAGCAAGGGCAGGATAGAATTGAGCGTTTGGCGCGTCTCAGCACCATTATACTCAGGATGATTGGAGAGAATCGTCCAAATCGTTTGGGCTGCAGTATATGCCAAATCTCCGTACTGAAGCTGTGTGGCAGCGAAAGTCAAAGCCTGATAGGTTCCCGTATTTGCCAACAACTTCAGGGCGGCTTTGCGCTGAGAGATGTCGCTCGTTTGCTCGATAATGTGACGAAGGGCAATGACTTGATTCTCAGGCGTTAGAGTCTGTGCCGAGAGGTCCGTGCACAAGACAAAGAAGGCCGACATCATGATGCCGGCCAACTTATGGAGCGTGGTTATTCTTCGCATAGTTCAGTCAGAATGCCGCAAGTGCTCTTTGGATGGAGGAATGCGATGTGGAGACCGTCGGCACCATTACGGGGAGCCTTGTCGATAAGACGAATGCCCTTGCTGTCGCACATTGCGAGAGCTTCGCTCACTCCGTCTTCCACCTTGAAGGCAACGTGATGAACGCCTCTGCCGCCGTTGTCGAGGAACTTCTGAACGGTGCTTTCAGGGCAAGTAGGCTCGAGAAGTTCAATCTTCACTTCGCCCACCTTGAGGAAAGCGGTCTTCACCTTTTGGTCTTCTACAACCTCTGTTTTGTAAACCTCCAAGCCGAGAACGTCCTGGAAATAGGGCAGTACTTCGTCGATGCTCTGCACGGCGATGCCCAAATGCTCAATGCGTGAAATCTTCATAATAAATTGGTTTATTAATTGTTAAGTATGTTAGTTAAGTGTAGACTTCGTTAAAACCTCTGCAAAAATACACTTTTTTACGATAACGACAAAGCGAATCGAATCTTTTTTCTGGATAATCTTGAAAACGACCTCAGCGTCGAAGGAAAACATAACGTGTAATGAAGGCAATCATAACGTGTATCATCCGCAATCATAACGTGTAATGTTTGCGTCTGCTCCTGCCTTCGTTTCGCTGCAACTTTTGTTCTTTTGACGGCATATTTATTCTTCGAGATGCTTTTTTGCGCATAATATATATAATAATGTGGCGTTTTGTTGGCTAAAAGAAAGGAAAGTGTTAACTTTGCGCCCAATTCGCGTAAATGCATAACGCGAGAGATTAGGGATTAAAGACTAAGGATTAATATAAGATGGAGAAATTATTTATTTTCGACACAACACTTCGCGATGGTGAACAGGTGCCTGGATGTCAACTCAATACTGTAGAGAAGATTCAGGTTGCCAAGCAACTCGAGGCTCTTGGCGTAGATGTCATCGAGGCAGGTTTTCCAATCAGCAGTCCTGGCGACTTCAATAGTGTGATAGAAATCAGTAAGGCTGTGACTTGGCCCACTATCTGTGCTCTGACTCGTGCGGTTGAAAAAGATATTGATTGCGCTGCAGAAGCTCTGAAGTATGCTAAGCACAAGCGCATCCATACAGGCATCGGCACAAGCGAGAGCCACATTCGCTATAAGTTCAACTCTACTCCGGAGGAAATCATAGAGCGCGCTGTGGCTGCCGTGAAGTATGCCAAGAGGTATGTAGAAGATGTTGAATTCTATGCAGAAGATGCTGGTCGCACAGATAACGAGTACCTTGCTCGCGTCATAGAAGCCGTTACAAAGGCTGGTGCAACTGTCTGCAACATTCCCGATACGACAGGCTTCCGCACGCCTTATGAGTATGGTGAGAAGATAAAGTATCTCTACGAGCACGTTGATGCCTTTGCAGCAGGTAAGAGCATTCTCTCAACACATTGTCACAACGACCTCGGAATGGCGACTGCAAACACAGTTGCAGGTGTCTTGAATGGTGCTCGTCAAGTGGAAGTCACCATCAACGGCATTGGTGAAAGAGCGGGCAACACCTCTTTGGAAGAGATTGCGATGATATTCAAGACGCATCCCGACCTCGGTATCGAGACGAACATCAACACGACGAAGATTTATCCGTCGAGCCGCATGGTAAGTTCTTTGATGAATATGCCTGTGCAGCCTAATAAGGCAATTGTCGGCAAGAATGCTTTCGCTCATAGTAGCGGCATTCATCAGGATGGCGTCCTCAAGAATGCTTCTACCTACGAGATAATGGACCCGAAGGATGTGGGTATAGACGATAACGCTATCGTGCTGACTGCAAGAAGTGGTCGTGCTGCTTTGAAGCATCGCCTGAGCGTGAATGGCGTAGATATTGATGGAGAGCGTCTCGATAAGGTTTATCAGGACTTCCTTGCCCTTGCTGACAAGAAGAAAGAGGTTACGGATGACGATATTCTCGTATTGGCTGGAGCAGACAGAACGGCTTCGCACAATGTCAAGCTCGACTACCTGCAAGTTACGACTGGTAAAGGTGTTCGCAGCGTCGCAAGCATTGGTCTCATCATTGCTAACGAGAAGTTCGAGAGTGCAGCATCAGGTAATGGTCCTGTCGATGCAGCCATCAATGCCCTCAAGAACATCATCAAGCGCAAGATGACACTTCGCGAGTTCACCATTCAAGCCATTTCGAAGGGAAGTGACGATATGGGTAAAGTGCACATGCAAGTGGAATACGACGGTCGAGTTTACTACGGCTTCGGTGCAAACACAGACATCGTCACCGCCTCTGTGGAAGCGTATATTGATTGTATAAACAAGTTTAAGTAGGAGACCCTCTCTATGCGTACTCTCTTTGACAAGATTTGGGATGCTCACGTTGTTCAGAACGTTGAGGATGGCCCGACACAACTCTATATTGACCGCCTGTATGCTCACGAAGTGACAAGTCCGCAAGCTTTCGACACCCTTCGCGATAAAGGCATCAAGGCTTTCCGTCCTGACCACATCTTTGCTATGCCCGACCACAATACGCCGAGCGATCAGCAAGACCATATCGATGACCCTGTAGGACGCAAGCAGGTGGAAACGCTCGCAAAGAACTGTGCTGAGTTTGGCATCCGTCACTTTGCGATGGGAACGAAGGATAACGGCATCATTCATGTGGTAGGTCCCGAGAAAGGACTTTCCTTACCTGGAATGACGATTGTTTGCGGCGACTCGCATACAAGTACGCATGGTGCTGTAGGCGCTATTGCGATGGGTATCGGAACGAGTGAAGTTGCTCAGGTTCTCGCTTCTCAATGCATCCTGCAAAGTAAGCCCAAGACGATGCGCATCAACATCGAGGGCGAGCTTCAGCCGGGCGTGACTGCTAAGGACGTTACCCTCTACATCATGGCTCAAATGACGACGAGCGGTGCTACGGGTTATGCAGTTGAATATGCAGGCAGCACCATTCGCAACATGTCGATGGAAGGCCGTCTCACGCTCTCTAATCTCTCCATCGAGATGGGCAGTCGTGCAGGCATTATTGCTCCTGATGAGACTACCTTTGCCTACCTGAAAGGTCGCGAATATGCACCAAAAGGTGAGGCTTGGGATAAGGCTGTTGAGGAGTGGAAGAAGCTCAAGAGCGACGATGATGCCGTCTTTGATAAGGAAGTGACTTATAAGGCTGAGGACATCAAGCCTCGCATCACTTACGGCACGAATCCGGGTGCGGGCATTGCTATCGACGAATGCATTCCTACGCTCGAAAGCATCCCCGAAGCCGACCGCGCTCAGTTCCTCGCTCAGCTCGATTATATGCAGTTCAAGCCAGGACAAAAGCTCGAGGGAACACCGATAGACTACTGCTTCTTGGGAGCTTGCACGAATGGTCGCATCGAGGATTTCCGCGCCTTTGCATCTATCGTGAAGGGCAAAAAGAAGGCTGAGAATGTGGTAGCTTGGCTTGTTCCCGGAAGTTGGTTGGTTCGTCAGCAAATCATCGACGAAGGCATCGACAAGGTGCTTGAAGAAGCAGGCTTCGAATTGCGTTTGCCCAGCTGTTCAAGTTGCCTCGCGATGAATCCCGATAAAGTTCCTGCAGGCAAGCTGAGCATCAGCACTTCCAATAGAAACTTTGTTGGCCGTCAAGGACCAGGCGCAAGAACCGTACTCGCTTCGCCCCTTGTTGTGGCAGCTTCAGCAATCACAGGTGTAATCACAGACCCTCGTAAGTTATGAAACAGAAATTCGACATCATACAATCCACTTGTTTGCCTATCGAGATAGACAATTGCAACACGGATCTCATCATTCCTGCTCGCTATCTTGCAAGCACGACTCGCGACCCTAAGTTCTTTGGTGACGCTTTCATGCACGACCTTCGCTACGATGCTGAGGGCAAACCTGTTGAGGACTTCGTGATGAACCAGCCTGCCTTTAGCGAGGCTCCGAAGAAAGGCGTTCACGAAATCATTATTGGCGGACAGAACTGGGGCTCGGGCAGTAGTCGCGAACATGCAGCTTGGGCGATTGCAGGCTATGGTGCAAGAGTGGTTATCAGCAGCAGCTTTGCCGACATTCATCGCAACAACTTGCTCAATTGCTTCGTGCTTCCCGTTGTGGTAAGTCGCGAGTTCCAGCAAGAGCTTTTCCAAACGGTCAAGGAGAACCCGAATGCAGAGGTGAAGGTGGACGTTCCCAATCAAACCGTCACCAATCTCACTACGGGTCATAGCGAGCAGTTCCCCATCAACAGCTACAAGAAGTACTGCCTGATGAACGCCTACGACGACATTGATTTTCTGCTCTCGAATACCGACAAGATAGAACAATGGGAAAGACGATAGAGATAATGGACACCACGCTGCGCGATGGTGAGCAGACGAGCGGCGTAAGTTTCATGCCTCACGAGAAGCTGATGATTGCTCGTGCCTTGCTGCAAGACCTCAATGTGGACCGCATCGAGGTGGCGAGTGCGCGTGTCTCGGAAGGCGAGATGGAGGCCGTGAAGAGCATCTCGCGTTGGGCCAGTCAGAACGGCAAACTCGATAGGGTAGAGGTGCTTGGTTTTGTCGATGAGACGAAGAGCGTGGACTGGATTGTGGAAAGCGGTTGCCAATGCATGAACTTGCTTTGCAAAGGAAGTCGTAAGCATTGTGAAGGGCAACTTCACAAGACCGTCGAGGAGCACATCAGCGACATTCGCCGTACCATCAATTATGCCCAAGAGAAAGGCGTCAAAGTCAATGTTTATCTCGAGGACTGGAGCAACGGAATGAAGGACAGTTCGGACTACGTCTTTGCTCTCATGGATGGACTTTGCAAGATGCCGATAGAGCGCTTTATGTTGCCTGATACGCTTGGCATCCTTAATCCAATCGAGCTTTCTGGTTTCATGCTTCAGATGGTGGAACGTTATCCAGACAAGCGTTTCGACTTCCATGCTCACAACGACTACGACCTCGCGATAAGCAATGTGCTTGCAGCTGTTACGGCAGGTTGTCAAGGCATCCACACCAGCGTCAACGGTTTGGGCGAAAGGGCTGGCAATGCCCCTCTTGCAAGCGTGCAAGCCGTACTGAAAGACCATCTTCACGTCTCCACGCACATTGATGAGAGTCGTCTTGGCGAGGTTTCCCGACTTGTAGAGAGCTATAGTGGCATCGCCATTCCGCCAAATAAACCCATCACGGGCGAGAGCGTCTTCACGCAAGTTGCTGGCGTTCATGCAGATGGCGACAACAAGGCTGGTCTCTATCAGAATGCTCTTCTGCCTGAACGATTTGGTCGTAAGCGTGAGTATGCTTTAGGCAAGAACTCGGGCAAAGCCAATATCTTGAAGAACCTCGAGGAGCTTGGGCTTGAACTCTCTCCTGAGCAGACCAAGCGCGTTACTGAGCGCATCATCGAGTTGGGCGACAAGAAGGAGTTGGTCACGCAGGAAGACCTTCCTTACATCGTGAGCGACGTTCTCAAGCATGGCGCCCCTGAAGAGCATGTGAAACTGCTTTCCTATGTCGTTACGACGGCTTACGGGTTGAAACCTTTAGCAAGTGTCCGCCTTGAAGTGAATGGCGAAACCTACGAGGAGAGTGCGAAGGGTGACGGTCAGTTCGATGCTTTCGTTCGCGCCATTCGTCACATCTACAAGAACCGCCTTGGCCGTGATTTCCCGTGGTTGACCAACTATACCGTCAGCATTCCTCCTGGAGGCCGCACCGACGCCCTTGTGCAGACCGTCATCACTTGGAACTGGAACGACCGCGTGCTTCGTACCCGAGGCCTCGATGCCGACCAGACCGAAGCTGCCATCAAGAGTACCATCAAGATGCTCAATCTCCTCGAAGACGAAAGCAAAGGATAGTGCCAGCTTCGCTGGTGATGTTGGCAAACTTAACGTGTGTCGTGGCCACTTTTAACACGTGTCGTTTGCTATCTACACTGCCTGCGTATTTCTCGGATGCTTTAGCACCCTCCGCCTGCGCCTGAGACTTTGTCTCAACTGCACTGCAAAGGTACGGCAATTTTTCTGCGCCGCCAAATTTCAGCACTCCAATTGGGGCGATTTTCAGCACCAATTTGAGCGATTTTTGCAACGTGTTGATTTTTAGCGCGATTTACTCCAGATTCTAGATTTTCCACAGATTCCACAAAGTTCACAAGTGGAAATAGACTCACACTGGTTCGCTATATTATATATATAAGGAAATATTACTTATTAATATAATATATAGCCTTCGCACCTCTTTCAAATATAGTTGTGGAATTTGTGGAATTGTGGAATCTGTAGATTTGTAGATTTGTGGTATTCCCTCTTTCCACAATTTCCACAAAGTTCACAAGCGAAAAATAAGACACATACTGTTCGCTATATTATATAATCACCAATTACATAATACTATTAATATAATAAATAGATAGGGAATCGCACCTCTCTCAAAACTCGTTGTGGAATTTGTGGAATCTGTGGAATTGTGGAAATGCCCTAATTCAGAGCGCCCTTGTCAAAAACGGCGTCAATTACACATCCAAAATTTGCAAGGTTCGAAAAAAAGTGGTAACTTTGTAGGCGTAAATAATAACATTATACCTAATATGAAACTCAAAATCGCAGTATTGGCGGGCGATGGAATAGGCCCGGAGATAATGGAACAAGGTGTGGCTGTGCTTAGTGCAGTTGCTGAGAAGTTTGGTCACGAAGTAACTTACAAGGAGGCGCTTTGCGGTGCTCATGCTATCGATGAGGTGGGCGATCCGTTCCCTGAAGAGACTTTCCAAATCTGTAAGGAAGCTGATGCAGTCCTCTTTGCAAGCGTGGGCGACCCGAAATTCGACAATAATCCCACGGCAAAGGTGCGTCCAGAACAAGGTTTGCTTGCTATGCGAAAGAAACTCGGTCTGTATGCCAACATCCGTCCTGTAGAAACTTTTGATTGCCTCGTGCATAAGTCTCCCCTCAAAGATGAGCTGGTTCGTGGTGCTGACTTTGTTTGCATCCGTGAGTTGACAGGCGGTATGTACTTCGGAAAGAAGCAAGAGCCTGCGATTAATGCAGAAGGAGTGGAGGATGCTCTCGATACAAACTACTATAGTCGCCCAGAAGTGGAGCGCATCTTGCGTGTAGGTTATCAGTATGCTCGTCAGCGTAGGAAGCACTTGACGGTTGTTGATAAGGCTAATGTGTTGGCTTCAAGTCGTTTGTGGCGTAAGGTTGCCCAAGAGATTATGGTGGAGTATCCTGATGTGCAGACGGACTTTATGTATGTGGATAATGCTGCGATGAGGATGATTCAAGATCCTCGCTTCTTCGATGTGATGGTGACGGAGAATACTTTTGGCGACATCCTGACCGACGAAGGCTCTTGCATTACAGGCAGTATGGGTTTGCTTCCAAGTGCTTCTACAGGCAGTTCTACGCCCGTTTTCGAGCCTATTCACGGGAGTTGGCCGCAAGGAAAAGGCTTGAACATCGCTAATCCTCTTGCCCAAATACTTTCCGTAGCTATGCTCTTTGAGTACTTCGACCTCAAGAAGGAAGGCGCACTCATTCGCGAAGCAGTCAATGCCTCCCTCGACCAAAACGTTCGTACGCCTGAAATCCAAGTAGAAGGGGGCGAAAAGTACGGCACGAAGGAGGTAGGAGCGTGGATTGTGGAGTATATAAAGAATAAGAAAATGTGAAAATAAGAAATGAAGAAAAACTCTTATTCTCTTATTCTCTTAATTTCTACATTTTTAGCAGCCCTTCCTCTTTTTGCAGAAGACGAATATCAGGAAGGCTTCTTAACTTCGTATCTCAATCGGGCAATCGAGAAAAGTATGGAAGTATCCCCTCGGGGAGATTTAGAGGGGGCAGAACCTCTTCAATACGGCCGCCACATCACGAAGTATGTCTCTGCCCCTCAGTTTGGCGGCTATGTAATAGGCAGTTACAGCTATTCCTCGCAGGACAATGCTGACGAGAATGGCTTTGAGTGCCGAATGGTAAGGTTTTATGTCTCGGGCACTATCCTTCGCGACTTCAAATATCGTGTTCAACTCGAGTTGAAGAACCCTGCAATGCGCGACTATACGTTGGAATGGGTGCGCTTCAAGGAGTTTCAGGTCAAGATAGGACAGTTCAAGCGTTGCTTCACATACGACAATCCGATGCATCCTTGGGAAGTAGGAATGGGCAGTTATATGCAGTTGGGGCAATACATGACGGCTTTGATTAAGGAAGACCCAAGCGGTGAAGTAGGGCAAAATGGCCGAGACCTCGGCCTTCAGTTTCAGGGCGACCTCTTTCCTGTAGGCAAGACGGGGCGTCGGCTCATTCGCTATCAGGCTGCCGTCTATAACGGAAACGGACAAAACAAGAAGGACAACAACAAGCAGAAAGACTGGATAGGCAACATTCAGGTGCAACCCATCAAGGACCTCTACATCGGTCTCTTCGGATGGACAGGCACTTATACTGGCGCGAATGGCGTCTCTGCAAGGCGCAACAGATGGGCTCTCGGAAGCATTTACGAGCATAAGGACTGGACCTTTCGAGCAGAATATGCACATCATACAGGAAGCAATGTGAACGACCCGAATGCTCCGACAAGAGCTGACGGTTGGTATGTGCTTGCAGGCGTGCCTGTTACGCGTTGGTTGAAGATTTACGGCTGCTACGATGTCTATCGCAAGGATGCTACTTTCGGCTCGATGAAGAGCACATATGGCATCTGCCCGAACTTCCAGCTTCACAAGAACCTCAAGTTTCAGGTACAATATAATTATGTGAACGATAGAACATCTGACGACCATAACTATCACGAACTATGGGCTCAAACGTACGTAAGATTCTAAAGGAAAAGGAGAATAAGAAAATAAGAAAATGGGAAATGAAGAAAGAGACGATTCTTTCTGCATCTCTTATTCTCTTCATTTCTTATTTTATCTTGTTGGCTTGGTACTTCCTCATTGTCAGGAATGCAGATACGATGTATTTCCTGCAAGACCGAGGTTGGTGGAATAGTACTGCACTCTTCTGGCAGGATTGTATGCGATTCCCTGGAGGATTCCTTTCTTGGGCAGGAGCCTATCTGACGCAGTTCTTCTATTATCCTGCTTTAGGAAGTGCGATGCTTATCTGTCTTTGGATTGCTACATTCTTGTTGGCAAAGTGGTCGTTCAAGGTTCCTTGGGAGTGGAGTTTTCTGCTCTTTATCCCCATGTCGGCTTTGCTTTGCAGCATCATCCAACTGGGATATTGGGTGTACATTCTGAAGGATGTCGATTATGTCTTCTATCATTCTTTGGGACTCTTCCTGGCTTTGCTCCTTTCTGTACCGTTCTGGCAGTATCTTCCTGTAAGCGAGAAGGCTCAGAAGTGGGTTGCCTTTGCTTGGATTCCTATGGTTGCAGCTCTGTTCTACTATCCTTTAGGTATTTACGCCTTGCTTGCAGCGACGATAGTAGCAGTAAGAACCTCGTGGAAGGCTTTGCCTGTTCTTGTGGTGAGTCTTTGGCTCGTTCCACTTCTTGAGACATCAGGTACGACGGTAATGCGCCCTGATCAGCCTTGGTTGTATGGCTTCCGCAAGTTCGAGCTCGACGATTTGCGCGACTATTCCCTCGAGATTCCTTTCTACATTGCACTTGTCGTGCCTCTGTTCTTCCCCCTCATCAAGAAGATAAAGACGAAGAAGCTTTGGCAAAGTCAAGGCATCATGATTGTTGTGGCAGGATTGATGTTCTTCTGTCTTTCGGCTCGAGACTTTACGGATTACAACTTCCATGCTGAAATGCGGATGCAGAGAGGGGTAGAGGAGTGCAGATGGAACGATGTGCTTCGAGAGGCAGGCATGGTGAAAGGCCCCGTCACGAGAGAGATGGTGATGCTTCGCGACATTGCCCTCATCAATCGGGGCGAGTTCTGCTCCTCGCGCTATAAGTATAACAATGAGAGCATTCCGCCTGTTGTGGTGAGCGACTCCATTCACATCCGCATCTGCGACCAAGCAGGCGACCTCATCTACTACAACTTTGGCGAGACGGTCTTCGCAATTCGCAGAGCTATAGAACGTTGCATGCACTACGGCTACTCGTACTACACGATGCGAGTTCTTGCACAATGTGCCCTCGTGAATGGTGAGAAAGACAATGCCCGCAAGTATCTCCGCTTGTTGAACAGGACGACTTTCCAGAAGAAGTGGGCAAAGGAGATGCAGCGCTTTGTGGATAATGAGAAGCTCCTACCGACGGATGAGCACTTCCGTATGCCTCTTAAGCTCTACAACGAAGGCTCGGAACTCGTGGGAACTGACGACAAATACGTCGAGCTGACCACCTTGAAGAAATGGATGTACAACGTCACAAACGACCCTGAAGCTCAGGAAGTTGCCCTCGGTTGCGCGATGGCGATGCGTGACAGGAATTGCTTCTGGTCGCAAGTGCAGCAACACTACAACATCAACCCTGAAGCCTATTTCCCGACTCATGTTCAGGAGGCAATGCTCTTTGAAGTCTATGAGTTGGGAATGCAAGGCGTGAACCTCTCCTTCGTGAAGTTCGACCAACATGTTGTTGACAGATACCAAGCCTTTACCGAAAGGATGAAACAATATGCCTCTCAAGGCTTCAACGAGAAAGAGATAGGCAGAGCCCTTCGTTCGGAGTTCGGCGATACCTATTATTGGGACTATTGTGTATTGAGAGAAGTGCAAACGAACTGAGGAAAAATGAAAAAATGAAAGAATGAAAAAAACTGTTGTCTGTTGTCTGTTGTCTGTTGTCTGTTGTCTTGTAAGCTGTTCCAAGCATCCTTCTTTGCCGTCTTCTTTTACGCAAATGAATACGGAGCCGAGCATTTGGCCTGATTATGTGGGAGTGACGGTTCCGCCAAACATTGCGCCGCTCAACTTCATGGTTGATAGCGTGGATGATGTCGTGGCGGAGGTTGAAGGACAAACCTACGGAGGCGAGAAGAACAAGGTCTGCTTCGATGAGCGTGAATGGCACGAACTGCTCTCATCTTCTAAGGGTAAGAGCCTTTCCGTTACTGTCTACACGAAGAAGGACGGCAAATGGTTCGCATATAAGCCTTTCCAGATTCATGTCGCAGAGGAAGAGATTGACCCTTACATCTCTTATCGTGTGCTTCCTCCAACCTTTGTGGGATTCGACGAGCTTATTCTCAAGCAGCGTAACCTCACAAACTTCGAGGAGACAACCATCTACAACAATCATCAGATTACTGAAGGTGTTGAGGGACAGTGTATTAACTGCCACTCCTATCAGAACTACGGAACCGATAATATGATGTTCCACATGCGCCTTCAGCATGCCGGCACCATGATTGTGAGCGACGGAGAACTCATCTTCGTCAACCTCAAGGACGAGAGTATGATATCGGCAGCCGCTTATAACAATTGGCATCCATTCCTTCCTATCATCGCCTTCAGTACCGACCACACCATGCAGAGCTTCCATACGCGCGACATTACGAAGGTCGAGGTGATGGAATCGCAAAGCGACATCATCATCTACGACGTCAAGAACAATCGCGTTCAGACCGTTCTCAACGACTCCCTCGAGTTCGAACTCTTCCCCTCTTGGAGCCCCGACGGAAAGTGGCTTTACTATTGTTCGGCTCATCACGAATATAAGAAGGCTTATGAGGATACGGACGAGCTGCTCCAAGATTATAAGACCCTGCAGTACAACCTCTATCGACTCTCTTTTGATGCCGAGACGATGACCTTCGGAGAGCCTGAAGCAATGCTCGACGCCCGAAAAGGAAGTCAACTCGTCTATGATGCAGTCAGCAAGAATCGTAGTGCAGTTCAGCCTCGAGTGTCGCAGGATGGTCGTTATGTCGTCTTTGCCGAAGGTCCTTGGGGACTTTTCCACATTTGGCACACGAGTGCAGACATACAGATACTTGACCTTGAGACGGGCGAACTTGTTGATTCGAAAGCGATGAACAGCCCTCTGCCCGAGAGCTATCCGTCCTTCTCCAGCAACGACCGATGGATACTCTTCGAGAGTCGTCGTGATGATGGAAACTACACGCGGACTTACTTTGCCTATTTCGACAAGCAGGGCAAAGTGCACAAACCCTTCGAAGTGCCTGCAGAAGATCCAGAATACTTCCGCTTATTCTTAAGGAGCTGGAGCCGTCCCGAGTTCATGAAAGAGCCTGTCCGCATCACTCCAAGACAGTTCTACGAGAAAGCCCTTACGGACCCCATCAAAGTTTCCAAGTAGTCGTTTGGAAACATAACGTGCCTAGTTGCTCAATTAGGCGTGTGTCATCCCCAATCCTGGCACGTTAGTACTGCAGTCCTCAAACGTAAGTATTCGAGTACCTCCATGCTTGTACTGGAGTACCTCCACGGATGTACTGTCGGGATACTGAGCCAAATGCGCCAGCCATCCTCGTCATTATGAGGAAGTTAGCAAAATAAATCGCCTTTTTGTCATTAAAAAAACAGCTACCTTTGCAGGCAAAAAAAATTAAAAACATAAAACCCAAACTATAAACTCAAACAAAGATTATGAAGAAATTCTACTTTTCCCTTTTGGCGATGCTTTTTGTCGTCGCATTCTGCAACACCCTCTCTGCTGCTACTGCTGTGGACTTTTGGTATTAGAACCTTGTCTATAAGATTACCGATGCCTTTCAGGCTAGTGTCGAGGTTTTCAAGGCCCAGTACTAATGGTTACACAGAAATTGGTGGCAATATCACAATTCCTGAAACTGTCTATAACAACGGCAAGACCTATACCGTTACATCAATAGGCGAATTAGCATTCGACGGCTGTCATACGATTACCGGTGTCGTCATCCCTAAAACTATCAAATTAATTGGCAGACAAGGCTTCTTTAATTGCACGGCCTTGAAAACCGTCACTTTCCAAAATGCATCACAAAGTGCTTTGGAGACAATAGGTGCCGCGGCATTCCATTACAATATGGAATTAACCTCAGTCACCCTGCCTCAAAGTGTCAAAACAATCAGAGCTAATGCGTTCCTGGGGTGTAATAAACTGACTAGTGTAACTCTCCCTAATGGTTTGACAAGTCTCGGTGAAAGTGTATTCCAGGGATGTTCAAGCCTGCGTTCCATTAGCATCCCAACCAAAATAGAGATCCTTGAAAGAGAGGTGTTTGCCTCCTGCATTAGCCTTACGTCCATCACAATCCCCAGCAATATTAAATCCATTGGGTTCCAAGCGTTTAGTTATTGCACAGGTTTGACCACCGTCACTATCCCTAGTACTGTCACAGAAAGGCTATTCAGTAGTAACGGTTCACCTATTTATGGAAATTGGTTTGAAGGTTGTACTGGTTTGACAAGCGCCACTATTCAAAACAACTTCATCGCTTCTGGTGAGTTCTATGGTTGCACCAACCTGAAGACTGTCAACATAGGAAGCAACATGACGTTTATCTCTGATAGTCTCGTATACTATTCTCCTAAGCCTTTCAAAGATTGTCCTATCGAGACTCTGACTATTGGCAGCAACATTGCTGCAGATATTACTAATTATCCCGCAGCAAAATCTACACTCAAGACGCTGACCTTGAACGAAGGCGTGACCGCTCTGCCCGAGAATGCCTTTAAGGACTGCACCGCCATGGAAACCCTCACCCTGCCAAGTACCTTGAAGAACATTGGCAATTCTGCTTTCTCGGGTTGCAAATGGTTGGGCGATGTGATTGCCAAGATGGCTAAACCTGTTGCCATCGATGCAAGCGTGTTCAGCGGCGTTCCGCAACACGGCTATTGCGACCTGCACGTACCCCAAGGCACTCAAGGCCGCTACCAGGCTATGGAAGTGTGGAAGGAGTTCTACGTCATAGACGAAGAAGCAGGCCCAGGTGTGATTCGTGGCGATGTGAATGCTGACGGCAATGTAGATATTGCAGATGTCGTAAGCGTCCTCAACATTATGGCTCAACAGTTACACTTCTGTCAAAGCAAATCACATAGATATAGAAAGGAAGCCTCGAATCAGTTTCGGGGCTTTCTCTTTTTGCCTTTTTTGCTTTGCTCTTCTTGTCGCAACTACTTTCATGCATAAATTCCCAGCAAGCTGTGAAATATTCAGCCCAATATTTGGAAGTCTCGATTTAATTTTATAACTTTGCAGACAGAATGAACTAGTAATGACTTCAGACAATACGATACAGACAATGGATTGGATGGTTTGCTACAGCAACAGCGGTGACATTTCCATCTTGGACTTCCTGAAGGAGAAGAAGGCTCAAAGCGAGTCGACAGGCATCTATGATGTCTTCGTTCCTCTTGATGTGCAGCGCATCGTTATTGACGGTCAAGCTATTGAGCGTAACCGATTCATAGCAGGCAACTACATCTTCCTGAAGGCTACAAACGACGACATCATGCGGCTCCGAGAGGAACCTCCCTTCGATGCAACTCTGCGCTTCCTTCATCCCGCAGGCGACCCCTTAGGCACCATCTTAATCAAGGATGATGAGATTCAGATGATGCGCAAGACCGTGGAACGGATTGGCAGCGAAGTGGAGTATTTTGTTCCATCGAGCAAGGAACTCTTGATAGCCGACTTGGTCTGCGTCATCAATGGCTTGTACGCGGGTGTGAAAGGCTTCCTCGAAAGTGTGAAAGGTCACGAAGGTGGAAAAGTTATCGTGGCTTTGGGCAACGTCTTGGCTGTCCGTACTCCTAAGATACCTGTCGAGGACATTCAGCTACTCCAATTAGCCACAGTGCCCGACAGTCCCTCAGGCAGCTATACCTCGAGGGCATACAAGAAGGTGCATACGTTTGCGGAAGATAGTCGGAGGCTTCTTGAGGAGAAAGAGGAGAACGGAACATTGAGTGTAGAAAAAGAGACCGAAGCACGAAGGCTCATCACACGTTTCAGCCAGTTGCAACTGAATGGCAAGATACGTTTCATGCATGCTCAAGCGATATGCGACCTTTATATGGCTCTTGGCGAGACAGATAGCGAGGAGTACCAAAGGTTTAAGAACATGCTTCCGTAGGGAGAGATGAGAGGTAAGATGTCAGAAGTCAGAAGTAAGAGGTAAGAAGTATGAGGTATGATGCTTCATCCTTCATCCTTCATCCATCAAACTTCAGCCCTCTTCTTTCTTCAACTCCTGTGGAATGCGGAAGCTTGTGTAAAGTTCGAGCACGCAGCCGATAGTCAAAGCTATGACCCATTCCTGTCTGCGAAATGGTCCCCATTGATGTACTTGCATGCTCATCATCACTAAAGCAAATATAAAACAGCAACATGCCAACATCTGCTGTCGACGCAGACGAGTGAGTGTGATGTTCCGGCTCATGTATTCCGTCTTGACTTGCATCAGGCAGAACATTAAAGTCCCGATGCCATAGACGAACATCCCTGCCACAGGTTGCAGAATGAACATCGCGGCACCAACAAGCATCAGCACAGCACCTATGCGGAAACAAAGGTTCTGAATTGGAGTAAGTTCGCGCATGGTTAGGGATTGTTATTTTTTTTACTCTTCGTCCTCAAAAACAAACACATCCTCGTCGGCTTTTTTCATGTGGTAACGCTCGCGGGCAATCTTCTCCACTGCCTTCGGATTATTCTCCAATTCGCGAATCTTAGAGTCTGCCTCCTTGTACTGATTCTTGTAGTTGGCAATCTCGTGCTTCAGCATTTCGATGCGAACACGGCGAGGATGGCGGTTCAAGAAGCTGTCTTCATCCACCACACCAACAATCAAAACGATGATAAGAATCGTAAGGAGGTATTTATGCTTGCACATGAAACGCCAAGCGGAATGTATTTTGCTCATCTTTTTTCTAATTCTTAATTCTTAATTTCTGCAAAGTTATAAAATAATGTTCAATGTTCAATGTTCAATGTTCAATTTTTTTTCGTATCTTTGCACAAAATAATGTACAATGCTCAATGAATATGGAAGAATACATTGTTTCTGCGCTCAAATATCGTCCACTTAACTTCGACTCCGTCGTAGGTCAGCGCTCGTTGACGACAACGTTGAAGAATGCCATCAGCTCTGGGAAGTTGGCTCATGCCTATCTCTTCTGCGGTCCTCGAGGTGTGGGCAAGACCACTTGCGCACGTATCTTCGCCAAAGCCATCAACTGCTTCGACCCTCAGGAGGGTGGGGAACCTTGTGGCAAATGCGAAAGCTGCCAGGCCTTCGACCAACAACGCTCGATGAACATCCACGAACTTGATGCTGCCAGCAACAACTCCGTCGACGATATCCGCGAGCTCTGCAAGCAAGTCCTCATTCCTCCTCAGACGGGCAAGTACAAGGTCTTCATCATCGACGAGGTGCATATGCTCTCGCCATCTGCTTTCAACGCCTTCCTCAAGACTCTCGAGGAACCGCCTTCCTATGTCATTTTCATCCTCTGTACCACAGAGAAACATAAGATTCTTCCCACCATTTTGAGTCGCTGCCAAGTCTATGACTTCCAGCGCATGACCACGAAGAATACCATTGACCACCTCGCTTATGTAGCAGAGAAAGAGGGCTATAAGGCAGAACCTGAAGCACTTGCCCTCATTGCGGAAAAGGCTGATGGCGGTATGCGAGATGCTCTTTCCATCTTCGACCAAATGGTCAGCTTCTCTGGAGGAAACCTTACGTACGAGAACGTTTGCCAGAACCTGAATGTCCTCAATCAGGAATATTATTTCAAGCTCGTTGATTTCTTCCTTGCAGGGAAAGTCTCCGACAGCTTGCTCCTCCTGAATGAAGTGCTGCAAAAGGGCTTCGATGGCGGTAATTTCATAGCAGGACTGGCCACTCATATGCGCAATCTGCTCGTCAGCCGCGATGCCGTGACCTTGCCACTCCTCGAGATGAGCGAGAAGATGAGAAACCGCTATCAGGAGCAAGCCCAGCGTTGTCCTGTCCGCTTTGTTTATAAGGTTTTGAAGCTCACCAACGATTGCGACCAAGCCTATCGCACCAGCCGCAACAAACGTCTGCAAGTGGAGATTTGCCTCATCCAAAGCGCACAGGAAGCCGACGGCTCGGAAGTCTCCGGGCTTGGCCCTTCAGCAGAACTTAAACCAATAAAGAAAGAGCCAAAGACAGAACAAAAGCCGGAACAAAAGGAACCCCTGCAAGCACGGAAACCAATAAATAAGATGCCTGCGGAAGAGAAGCCAGTTCCCGATTCTGCTTCGCCAGTCCCTCTGCCATCTTCTTCGGAAGCTCCCCCGCCAAGGAAGCTTCCCAAGGTTACCTTCAAACATTTCGGAGCCGGAAAAAAAGAAGAAGCTGACGGAGAGACAGCCATCTCTTCTCAGGAGGAGCAAGAGCAGGTTTTGGAGCCTATCGATAATAAGAAACTGACAGCAGCCTGGTTCGCTTTCCTCGACTCTCTGCCGCACGAAAGCATCGCTCTTGTGGGACGTCTCAAGGGACTTCAGCCAATCGTCATGGACGACAATACAGCCCAGTTGAACGTCAGCAATCCACAGGTTCAGCAAACGGTGGATGGCATGATGCCTCAGTTGCTCAAGGTGATGCGCCACGAACTCCGCAATTCCAGTTTCAATCTCGAAATCAAACTCGAAGAGATGCAAGAAGTGCTCAAGAGCTTCAGCCCTAAAGAAATGCTTGCTGCGATGAAGAAGCAGAACGCAGAAGTGGGAGAACTGGTAAACAAGTTGCAACTCGTCTTTGACTGATTTTAACTATCAAAATTAACGGCGATCTTTTGTTAAAAAGTGCTTTGACAGGCGCTTTTCGCAGCGTTTATTTGCAGGATTGAAATAATTGTCGTACCTTTGCCGCGCAAAGAAGTACGACTAATGAAGCATCCTGCCTTCTTACTCTATATCATTCTCAGCCTTTTTCAGCTAAGTCTTCAGGCTCAGCAGATTAAGATTGGCAACTACACTTTCCCTGGTGGCGGTGAATACCAGGGCGAGATGTTTAAGGGCAAACCGTATGGACAGGGCAAAACCGTTTATCCCAATGGCGACTGGCACGAAGGCGAATACGTGAAAGGCAAGCGTCAGGGCACGGGAACCTACCAGTTTGCCGATGGTGAGAAGTACGAAGGCGAGTGGTATGGCGACCAGCAACACGGCAAGGGCACTTACTACTTTGCCAATAATAATCGCTACGAAGGCCTTTGGTTCAAGGATTATCAGCAGGGCCTTGGCACGATGTACTATTACAACGGCGACACCTACGTCGGTTCGTGGCTTCAGGATAAACGTGACGGTACTGGCAAATATACCTTTGCTCATAATGGTGAGTACTACGAAGGTCAGTGGAAGAACGACATGAAGGAAGGCCAAGGCGTGTTCGACTGGAAAGACGGCAATCGCTATGAAGGCTCTTGGCATGAGAACCAGAAGCACGGAAAAGGCACGTTTACCTATTCGACAGGCGACTCATATACAGGCGATTGGGCTGACGACCAGCAGCACGGCAGGGGCATCTTTGTCTTTGCCGACGGCAATCGCTATGAAGGTCAGTATGTTCATGGTCAGCGAACAGGTGAAGGCGTCTATACCTTTGCCAACGGGGACAAGTATGCAGGTCATTTCACCTCGGGTGAGCAGGACGGCATGGGAACGTTCACTTGGCATACGGGAGCTTCGTATGTCGGCACTTGGCGTCATAATAAACAACATGGCTCAGGCAAATACCGTTGGGCGAATGGTGATGAATACGATGGGCACTGGGCAGACGGCCTCCTTGATGGGGAAGGCATCCTTCGTCAGGCAGATGGCGTGAGGTTCAAAGGAACGTTCCGCAAAGGACTCAAAGAAGGCAAAGGTATCCTCGAAGATATTGACGGCATCCGCTACGAAGGTAACTTCTCGGGTGACAAGAAGAACGGTGAATTCATCGAGAAAGACAAGAACGGCCTGCTGCTTCGCAAGGTCGTCTATCAAAATGGAATAGCTGTGGGAACTTGGTAAAGACCACCTCTAGCTCCCCGTGGAAGGGTGAGAATAAGATTGTCAAATCGTAAAATTGTCAAATATAATGGCTCGTACAAAACCAAAAGTTTCAAAGGAAACAAAGAGAACCACAAAGAAGGCATCACAGGCAAAGGCAAAAGTTGAAAATGCAGCACCAGCGCCTGCCGTGCTCAAGCTCATCAAGAATGATAGCGGTTTGGCAGAATATGCCGAAGCTATCAATGGTCGTCACGATGAAGCGGTGCGCAAGATGGCAGAAATCACGGGCGGTACGAACAATCTCAGCGAGTTTGCCAGCGGCTATCTCTACTTCGGACTGCACAAGACGGAAGAGGGTTATGTGCTTCGTGAATGGGCTCCCAATGCTACCGAAATCTTTGTCGTAGGCGACTTCAACAAGTGGACTGAGAGTCCTCGCTATGCGATGAAGCGTGTCAAAGGTTCTAACGGAAACTGGGAAATCAAGATTAAGAATAAGAGCTTCAAGCATGGCTCCCTCTACAAGTTGATTGTGCATTGGGAAGGTGGTCAGGGAGAGCGCATCCCAGCTTGGGCAAATCGTGTTGTTCAAGACCCTGAGACGCACATCTTCTCTGCTCAGGTTTGGAACCCGGATGAGGCTTATAAGTGGCAGGTCGAGAAGTTCCGTCCCACTACGAACCCGTTGCTCATCTACGAATGCCACATCGGAATGGCTCAGGACAAAGAGGGCGTCGGCACATATGCCGAGTTCCGCGACAATGTTCTGCCTCGTATTGCCGCCGATGGTTACAACTGCATTCAGATAATGGCCATTCAGGAACATCCTTATTACGGAAGCTTTGGCTATCACGTCAGCAGTTTCTTTGCTCCCAGCAGCCGCTTCGGTACGCCAGACGACCTGAAATCGCTTGTAGATAAGGCACATAGTATGGGCCTTGCAGTCGTGATGGATATCGTTCATAGCCATGCTGTTAAGAACGAAGTGGAAGGTCTTGCCAACTTCGCAGGCGACCCCTGTCAGTACTTCAACAAGGGCGATCGCCGCGAGCATCCAGCATGGGACAGCCTTTGCTTCGATTATGGCAAGAACGAGGTTCTGCATTTCCTGCTCTCCAACTGCAAGTATTGGCTCGAGGAATTCCATTTCGACGGCTTCCGTTTCGATGGCGTCACCTCGATGCTCTACTATAGTCATGGTCTTGGAGAGTGCTTCATGTCGTATGGCGACTACTATAACGGCCACCAAGACGGCGATGCAATTACCTATCTTACCCTTGCCAACGAACTCATCCATGCAGTCAACAAGAATGCTATCACCATTGCTGAAGAGGTAAGCGGAATGCCTGGTCTTGCCCTTCCAATGAAGGATGGTGGCTACGGCTTCAACTATCGCTTGGCAATGAACATTCCCGATTATTGGATAAAGATAATAAAGGAACTTCGTGATGAGGATTGGAAGCCGAGCAGCATTCTGTGGGAACTCACCAATCGTCGTCGTGATGAGAAGACGATTTCCTATTGCGAGAGCCACGACCAAGCGCTTGTAGGCGACAAGACCATCATCTTCCGTCTCATCGACAGCGATATGTACTGGCACTTCAAGAAGGGTGACGAGAACTCGAACGTCAACCGTGGTATCGCCCTTCACAAGATGATTCGCCTCGCTACGATAGGCACCATCAACGGAGGTTACCTGAACTTCATGGGCAATGAGTTCGGACATCCCGAATGGGTGGACTTCCCAAGAGAAGGAAATGGCTGGAGTTACAAGTATGCCCGTCGTCAATGGAACCTCGTCGACAACAAGGAACTTTGCTTCCACTACTTGGGTGACTTCGACCAGGCAATGCTCAAACTCCTCAAGAAGCACAAGAGTTTTGAGAAACAAAACGTGGTGGAGATTTGGCACAACGATGGCGACCAAGTGTTTGCTTTCCGTCGTGGCGACCTCCTGTTCTTCTTCAATTTCAGTCCGTTCAGTTCCTATTGCGACTACGGCTTCATGGTAGAGCAGGGCGCTTACGAGTATGTCCTAAATACGGACGATGTGGCCTTTGGCGGCAATGGATTCAACGATGACAAACTCATCCACTATACCGTTTACGACAATCGTCTTGCTCGCGAGAACAAAGGCTGGCTCAAGCTCTACTTGCCAACGCGAACTGCTTGCGTCCTCAAGAAGATAAAGGACTAAGAAACTCGTATACATTATTTATATATAGCGCTGTCCAGAAAGGGGCAGCGCTTTTTGTTTGTCAGACCATCCAGGCTCGTTCTCAGACTAACCGTGTCTAGTTGCAAAACTAGACGTGGCTAATTCTCCAACTAGACGTTCCTAGTTTGAGAACTAGGCGTGGCGTGTCTCAAAACATAACGTGGAATGTTCGTAAACATAACGTGTAATGTTTGCAATCATAACGTGTAATGTTTGTCAACAATCCTGCAGTCGTTTTGAAACAGGTTTAGGACTTCCATCTGTCCAAAAGTGTTAAATTAGTGTTAAAATCCAGAAAAGATTTGGAACATAACACGGAAATGTCATACTTTTGCAGTGTACTAATTAACTATGACACTAATAAAGGGCAAAAATAATTACTTTTAACTCTAAACTATAACCATTAAACTTTAGTTATGATTAGCATTCAAAACGTCAAATTCGGCTACAGAAGTCACCAGGAAGTGCTGGATGATTTCTCGCTCGACTTTGCCAAGAACGGCATCTACGGCCTGCTTGGCAAGAACGG
>JAFYYO010000035.1 GCA_017557475.1 Bacteroidaceae bacterium | reverse complement strand
GTAGAAGACCTTACCTTGGCACCCTTCGCAGGTATGTATTTCCGTTTCAATGTTATGGCAAAGCGTAAGGCTACTGCTCATCAGTTGGACGGTTCGATTCCTGTAACCAACAAGGGCGAAGAGAAGATTTATACGGCAAGTTTGATGAAGACTGACCGTGGACCTGAAGACTATGGCGAAAGCACCCCTTATATGACGGCTTTCGACCACAAACTTCATGTGGGTAAACTCCTGCAACCGGGAGTACAGTTCGGTGTGAATGGCTTCTATAAGAATTATTCCTTCGGCTTTGCCTATATGCTCGACATTAGACCATTCGCAGGTCACAAGAGTTCTCCTGAGCTGACTACGAAGGAGACAAAGGAAGGCGGTATGCTGCCTAACATCGGTACGAACTGTGACGAGAAGGTTTCTACGACAAACAACTTCATGTTCACTGTAGGCTACGTCTTCTAAGCCAATCGGTCTGATATAAACATAACACCGCCTCGAAGGAAATACCTTTCGGGGCGGTGCTTTTTCTACCTGTGTCGTGTCTGTCAACTAAGCACGTTTAATTGCCAAATGATACACGTGATGTTTGCGAATGATACACGTTATGATTGGCAATGACACACGTGATGTTTTTTATCCTTGCATTAAGTTGGGCACAATGAGGCGATAACCTCTGCCGTGAACATTGTTGATTTCGATGTCGGGATCGCCCTTGAGGAGCTTGCGCAACTTCGTGATATAGACGTCCATGCTGCGGGCATTGAAGTAGTTATCGTCCATCCAAATGGTCTTAAGTGCAAGGTCGCGCTCAAGAACGTCGTTGACGTGTACGCAAAGCAGGGTGAGCAGTTCGCATTCTTTCGTGGTCAGTTTCGTCTGTTCTTCGCCGAGAATGAGCACTTGACGCTGTGTGTCGAAGACGAACTTACCGAGTTGGAAGCGGGTAAGGTTCTTCTGTTCCTTGCTCTTCACGCGGCGCAGGATGGCTTCCATGCGATACACGAGTTCGTCCATCGAGAAGGGTTTTGTGAGGTAGTCGTCGGCTCCGAGTTTGAAACCTTCCAATATGTCTTCCTTCAGGTTCTTTGCTGTGAGGAAGATGATGGGGATTTCCGAGTTGACGAGACGGATTTCCTTTGCAAGAGCAAAGCCGTCCATCTTGGGCATCATCACGTCGAGCAGACACATGTCGAACTTTCTTTTCATGAAGGCACGATAGCCTGCCTCGCCGTCGAGGAAGAGTTCAGCGTCGTAGCCTTTTGCTTCGAGGTACTCACGAACAAGCATTCCGAGGCTCTCTTCGTCCTCGCAAAGCAGAATGTGCAGTTTCTGTTCCATAGTTTTCATTTCCATTGTCTTTCTATTTTAAAGGTTATTAAAGCTTATACTTCATACTTCTTCCATCATACTTCTTCCATCTTTCAGTCTTCTGCTAAAGGTAATGTTATGGTAAACTTGGTTCCTTTGGCGGGTTCGCTTGAGGCTTTAATGGTGCCGTGATGCAGTTCTACCATCTTCTGCACGTATGCCAAGCCGAGACCGAAGCCTTTGACGTTGTGCTTGTCGCCTGTATGAACGCGATAGAACTTGTCGAAGATGCGCTTCAGGTTGTCCTTCCCGATGCCGATGCCGTTGTCGGAAATGCTGATGCAGAAGTGTGTGTCGCCCTGATTGTAGGTGTGTACCTGTATGGCAAGCGGCTTGTCTTCCTGTCGATACTTGAAGGCATTGTCCAAGAGGTTGAAGATGATGTTCGTGAAGTGCATCTCGTCGGCATTGATGAAGGGGTTGTATGCTTCGAGCCGCATATCGAGTGTGCCGCCAATCTGTGTCACTTTCAGGGAGAAGGTGTCGACCACGTTTTCCGTTATCTCGTTGGCATCGAGTTCCTGTAGCTTCAGGGCGATGTTGTTGTTGTCGAAGAGGCTCATCTGCAGGACTTTCTCTACCTGATAGCGAAGGCGTCGTGTCTCGCCGTCGATGACGTTTCCGAGGCGTTCATAAGTCTCTTCGCTCTTGTTCACACTCTTGTCCGCAAGCATTTGTGCTGCGATGGAGATGGTTGAGATAGGTGTCTTGAACTCGTGCGTCATATTGTGGATGAAGTCCTTCTTCATCTCGCTGATGCGCTTCTGACGCACAATAAGATAGATGGTGATGAGTGAGGTGAGCAGCAGAATGATGGTGAAGCCCATAGCGGGTGCCACATAACCTGCAACGCCACGAATGATTTGCTTTTGGTCGGGGAAGTGTATGACGACAGTTCCCATCTGTCCCATCGGGTCGCTTCGGAAGAGTGTCTGCTGATAGCTCGGGTCATTGCCTTCTTCTGTATAGTCTTCGCAACGGTAGACTTCCCTGCCGTCGCTTGTATAGACGATGAAGTGGAAGGGTAGGGTGATGCCGTTTGCTTGCAGTGCACTGCGAAGGCAGCCGTCGAGTACAGCAGGATTGAGTCGGTCTTGGAGCCTCTTCTCGCTTGCCGTGTACATTACCATATAGATGACCTCGTCGAGCACACCCTGTTCGTATATGTAGGCTTCGCGAACGTGCTTCTGCAGGTTGCTGATGGTCTCTGCCACTTTGTTGTAGCGGTTTATCGAGAGCGAGCCGAAGGATAGGTTGCCTGTGCTCGGCAGAGTGTCGATAGGCTGCATGTAATGCGGGATGCGGGAACTGTCAGGCAGAACGGTTCCGCTTTTCCCTGTGTCGTGTTCGGAAAGCACGGTCTGCAGGTAGCGATAGGTTTCGGCTTTCTCCAATTCGCGCGATGCTTGGTCGAGGCTGCGCCAAACATTCTCGTTGAATTGTTCCCTTCGCATCCTGACCATTGCTTCTGCATAACGTCCCTGCAGGTAAAGCAGCGAGATGAATGCTATGCAGACTACGAGGCAGATGAGCCATATGTAGCTTCGTTTCATACTGCAAAGGTATTCATTTATGTTAAAAGAAAAAGAAAAACGTCAGCACTTTTGCACTGACGTTTAACTTATTTAAGAATCTTAAAGAATCTTAGTTATCGTTTTGTAAACTAAGTTAATCTTCCTTAAGCGTTGCTTGGTACTCGGCTACGAGCTTCTGCTGAACGTCAGCGGGAACGAGTTCATAGCTTGCGAACTTGGTGTTGAAGCTTGCACGACCACCTGTGAGGCTGCTCAGGGCGGTGCTGTAGCTTGCCATTTCCTTGAGAGGAGCTTTGGCTGTGAGCTTCTCATAACCGTTTTCGCTGCTCATACCCATAATCATGGCACGGCGTCCCTGCAGGTCACTCATCACGTCACCCATCTTGTCGCTTGGAACGAGTACTTCCACGTCGTAGATTGGCTCAAGAAGTTTTGGACCTGCTTCCTTAAATGCTTGTGCGAAGGCTTGACGACCTGCGAGCATGAAGGAGAGTTCGTTCGAGTCAACGGGGTGCATCTTACCGTCATAGACGATTACGCGTACGTCGCGAGCATAGCAACCTGTCAGAGGACCTTGCTCCATACGTTGCATGATACCTTTCAGGATGGCGGGCATAAAGCGTGCATCGATGGCACCACCAACGACACTGTTGATGAAGACGAGCTTGCCGCCCCATTCGAGGTCGACTGTTTCTTCGCTCTTGGTGTTGATGCGGAACTCCTGATTGCCGAAGCGATAGACTTCCTGTGTGGGAGTGCCTTCTACATAAGGCTCTACGATGAGATGAACCTCACCGAACTGACCTGCACCACCTGACTGTTTCTTGTGACGATAGTCGGCACGTGCAGCCTTTGTGATGGTTTCGCGATATGGAATCTTGGGTTCGTCGAAGACAATCTGAATCTTCTCGTTGTTTTCCATACGCCACTTGAGCGTGCGGAGGTGGAACTCACCCTGACCGTGTACGAGAATCTGACGCAGTTCCTTACTCTGCTCGATTTGCCATGTCGGGTCTTCTTCGCGCATCTTCTGCAGTGCGTTCATCATCTTCTCGGTGTCGCTTTCGTTGACGGCGCGGATGGCACGTGAGTACTTGGCGTTGGGGAACTTGATGAAGTCGAACTTGTTGTCGCAGTCCTTACCGTTGAGGGTATTGCCTGTCTTGACGTCTTTGAGTTTTACGCTGCAACCGATGTCGCCTGCTACGAGTTCTTCCACTTTGATGCGGTTCTGACCTGCGCAAACGAAGAGTTGTGCGATGCGTTCCTTGCTGCCGCGATTGGCGTTGGTGAGGTCGTCGCCTTCCTTGACGGTTCCGCTCATTACCTTGAAGTACTGTACTTCGCCGATATGGGGTTCCATTGCGGTCTTGAAGAAGTAGAGGCTTGTGGGTGCTGCGGGGTCGAGGGCAACTTCCTTGCCGTTTGTGTTGGCTACCTTTGGCATTTCATCGACGAATGGTACGACGTTGCCGAGGAACTCCATCAAGCGACGTACGCCCATATCCTTCACTGCATCTACGCAGAAGACGGGGAACATGCCACGACTTGCGAGTCCCTTGCGGATGCCTTCACGCATTTCGTCTTCGGTGAGGTCTTCGCTTTCAAAGAACTTCTCCATCAGGCTTTCGTCGTGTTCTGCTGCGGCTTCGATGAGTGCCTTGTGCATTTCTGTTGCCTTGTCCATTTGGTCGGCAGGTACGTCTTCAACCTTTGGTTCGCCGCCTTCGGGTCCCCAAGAGTATTTCTTCATCAGGAGGACGTCGATGATGGCGTTGAAGTTGGGTCCGCATTCTACGGGATACTGAATGGGCACTACCTTCGGACCATAAATGCTTGTGAGTTGTTCGAGGAGTCGGTCGAAGTCGCAGTTCTCGTCGTCGAGTTGGTTAACGAGGAAGATGACGGGCTTGCCGAGTTTCTCTGTGTAGCGGAAGTGGTTCTGAGTGCCGACTTCAACACCTGCACTGCCTTTGAGCAGCAGGATTGCTGTGTCGGTGATGTTCAGTGCGGTAATGGCAGCACCTGCGAAGTCATCGCTGCCGGGGCAGTCGATGAAGTTAATCTTCTTGCCGTTCCATTCTACGTGGCAGACGGTTGAGAAGACTGAATAGCCGTATTCGTGCTCTACGGGGAAATAGTCGCTGACGGTAGTGTGTTGGCTGACACGACCGCGACGACGGATGATTCCTGCCTCGTAGAGCATGGTTTCAGTCAATGTCGTCTTACCTGCTCCGTCGTTACCAAGGATGGCAACGTTTTTGATTTCATTTGTTTTGTAAGTCTTCATTACTTTGATGTTTTATGTTGATTAATCGATAATTTCGGGCGTAAAATTACTACTATTTGCGTTAATGGCAAGGGCGTGGGAATATGTTAAACAACATAAAACGCTATTTCATTAGGTCGCAGATGATGTTGTTCGAGGTGAAGATGCCTTGTTTTGTGAGGCTGAGGTGGTCGGACTGCAGATGCAGAAGGTGCTGATTGATATGTGGTTGCGCTTGTTGGAGGCAGTAGTTTCGGTCTGTTTCGCTGAGTTGGTTGAGGGGTATGCCTGTTGAGGTTCGGAGTCGTGTCATTACGAACTCGTTGTAGAGGTCGGTGTCGCTGAGATGCTCGGTTTCGTGTGGCGGGTCGTCTGTTGCGGCGATGTAGGCTTTGATGTCGGGCAGGTTGGCTCGTCGGGTGCGATTGCCGTCGTAGGAGTGTGCGCCTGCTCCGAGTCCTAAGTAGGGTTTGCTTTGCCAATATGAGCTGTTGTGTCGGGATTGATGGTCGGGTAGGGCAAAGTTGGATATTTCGTAGTGGAGGAAGCCTGCCCGTTCGGTTTCGCTGAGCAGGTGGTCGTACATCTTGCGTGAGAGTTCTTCGTCTGCTTCTTTGACGCGTCCCCTCTTGAGCATCAGGTGGAGCGGTGTACCTTCTTCATAGGTGAGTGAGTAGGCGCTGAGGTGCTTGATGGGCAGGCTGAGTGCTTGCTCGAGGTCGTGCTTCCAATGCTCGAGGGTTTGGTCGGGCAAGCCGTAGATGAGGTCGATGCTGATGTTCTCGATGCCCGACTGATGGGTTGCCTCTACTGCTTGTGTGATTTGACGGGCGTTGTGTCGGCGGTTGATGAGTCGGAGGGTGTTGTCGTTGAAGGTTTGTGCTCCGATGCTGATGCGGTTGACGGGTGTTCCTTTGATGCCTTCGAGCCATTGAGCGTTTATGTCGTCGGGGTTGGCTTCTATGGTGACTTCAGCGTCGTCGGCAAGCGTGTAGTGTTGGCTGATGGCTTGGAAGAGGTCGTGCAGCAGTGGTATGGGCAGAAGGCTTGGAGTGCCGCCTCCTATATATATATTATGTACGCGCGTACCTATTATATATTGTCTGCGCAGGTGTAGTTCCCGTTTGAGTGCCGAGACGTAGGCAGCCATGTGTTCCTGTCCGAGCGTAGTGGAGTAGAAGTCGCAGTAGATGCATCGCGACTTGCAGAAAGGGAAGTGGATGTAGATTGAGTTCAAAGTTGATAGTTGATAGTTTAGAGATAATTCAGAACCTGAGCAACTAAACTCTAATCCCTAATCTCTAATCCCTAATCCATAAGCCCTTCGGGCTTAGTCTCTCATCTTCTGCAGTGTGAGTTCGTAGAAGCAGGGATAGACGTTGGAGGTGGCGGTTGTAGTGCCTTCGGTGTGCGGGACGATGAGTCGGACTTTTGCTATGCCTTCGTCGGGCGTGTCCTGACGTCCGATGCGGATGTAGGGGAAGGGCACGAGCCATCCTGATGGTACGCTTGTCGAGCCGTAGCGGTTGTACATAGCGCCGCCGCCGTTGATTTCCGTGTCGAAGTTGGCCACGAACGTGCCGTAGTTGTTCGTCACCTTCATGATGTCGGGGCTCGGATGCCAATAGTTCACGTCGTTGCGCAGTTGTATGCTGTCGCCCAAGATGTTGAACTCGATGAATCGGCAGATGATGCGAGCCGTCTTGCCTTGCTCGAGTTTTTCGCCTGTTCCTTCGCGTACGATTTGCATATAGACGCCCGAGTTTTGGAAGAGCACGTACTCGTTCTTCTCGATGTCGGTCTTGCAGTCCTGATTGATGAACTCCTCTTCGCTGATGGTTCGTATCTTGCCGACGTTGCAGATGACGGCTCCGTCGTCCTCGCGAATGACGATGTCGCGGTCGAGGAACGACTTGATAGCCTTGTATTCCTTGTCCTTCTGCTCAGCGTAGGTCTCATAGTCGCTGCAACTCGTAAGACAAACGACGAAGGTCAACAGACAACAGATGATATATAGTCCTTTCTTCATCATAGATGCGTTTTCGCCTGCAAAGATAGTGAAAAAAGTGAAAAGTGAAAAGTGAATAGTGAAAAATAATCTCTAATTCGACATCAGTTACCCAAAAAGTTACGTAACTTTCACTTCAGCCTTAGACCCTGTCTCCCCTCCCTTTAGGGGAGGGGTTGGGGGTGGGTCTTGGTCTTCTTTACTCAAGCCCGTGGATGGTGTCCGTGTTCTTGATGACCTTGACTGCGTCGGTTTGCTGACTGCGCTTTGGCATCAGGTTGAACTCGGCATCTTGGCGGAGATTCTTGAACGAACGGCTTGGTAACCAACGGACATTCACTTCCTTGATGTTGTCTGAGGTGAAGTCTTCAGTGGTAACTGCGCCTTCTGTTTGGAGTTCGACGTAGAAGTCGCCGAGGTCTCCGAGTTTCACCTTATTTCCTGATAACATCTGTTCGCGGAGGCAGGAGACTGCGTCGGTCAGGACGCCTTGAATTGCGCCTTTCGAGAACGGAGAGTTATGCTGCGCGATGTGTTCGCAGAAGTCGTCGAACGAGAGAATCTCGTGAACCTGTGCTGTGCCATAGGCCTTTGTTTCAGTAATGTTGGCCTTCAGCGTGCCGGGTTT
>JAFYYO010000310.1 GCA_017557475.1 Bacteroidaceae bacterium | reverse complement strand
GAGGTGAACAAACTCATCAAGCAGTTCGACCAGACGCGCAAGATGATGAAGATGGTGACGGACAAGAGCAAGATGCAGCAGATGGCGGCATTGATGAAAGGCGGAATGCCGAAGATGTAAAGGTCATTGAACATTGAAAATTGAGCATTGAACATTATGCAACTGATAGACGGAAAACAGACGGCTGCCACGATTAAGGCAGAGATAAAGAAGGAAGTAGAAGACATCGTAGCAAGAGGAGGCAAGCGTCCGCACCTTGCAGCCATCCTTGTCGGTCACGACGGAGGTAGCGAGACCTATGTGCGCAATAAAGTGCTCGCTTGTGAGGCTTGTGGTTTCCAAAGCACTTTGCTTCGCTTCGAGGACGATATCACAGAGGAACAACTCCTCGCAGAAGTGGACAAACTCAACAAGGATGCGTCGGTTGACGGCTTCATCGTGCAGCTTCCTTTGCCCAAGCACATCAGCGAACAGAAGGTCATCGAAGCCATCGACTACAAGAAAGATGTGGACGGTTTCCATCCCATCAACGTCGGCAGAATGGCGATAGGACTGCCTTGCTACATCAGCGCCACACCGAAGGGCATCCTCGAACTGCTTCGTCGCTACGAGATACCCACAAGCGGCAAGAAGTGCGTCATACTCGGACGCAGCAACATCGTTGGCAAACCAATGGCACAACTGATGATGCAGAAGCAGTTTGGCGACAGCACAGTGACTGTTTGCCACAGCCGCTCGAAGACGCTCAAGGAGGAGTGTCAGCAAGCCGACATCATCATCGCAGCCATCGGACAGCCTTGTTTCCTGAAGGCAGATATGGTGAAGGAGGGCGTTGTCGTCATCGATGTCGGCACAACACGCGTTCCTGATGCAACAAAGAAGAGCGGCTTCCGTCTGTGCGGAGACGTTGACTTTGAGCACGTAGCACCTCTCTGTTCCTATATCACCCCTGTTCCCGGTGGCGTAGGACCAATGACGATTTGCATGCTAATGCTCAACACCCTCGCTGCAGGAAAGAAACTCTATTACAGTTAATAGATAAGAGATAATAGATAAGAGTTAAGAGTTAAGGGTTAAGAGTTTTAGTGTTGCTATGAACAGGAGGCTTTGGATGCTTGTCGTTGCGGTGCTGTTGTGCTGCAATGTTGTTGCTCAGCAGGACAGTATACCTGCGGGACGGAAGAAGGTCGGTGTCGTCCTCAGTGGCGGCGGAGCGAAAGGTATGGCGCATATCGGCGTGCTGAAGGTATTGGAGAGTGCAGGCATTCCTGTCGATATCATTACCGGCACATCGATGGGCAGCATCATAGGTGGCCTTTATGCCATCGGTTACAATGCCAATTTGCTTGATTCCCTTGTACGCAATCAGGACTGGAGTTACGTCATTACTGACAAGGAAGACCTCCGAAACCAAAGTCTTACCGACCGACGCAAGCAAAACACATACGCCTTCACATCGGGTTTGAACTTCAACAAGAACTCTTTTACCGAAGGAGGACTTATAAAAGGTAAGAACCTTGCAGAGCTTTTTCAGAAACTATGCGTCGGCTATACCGACTCGCTCAATTTCTCGTCAGACCTGCAGATACCCTTTGCTTGTGTAGCGACGAACATTATCGACAATAGCGAGGTGGTCTTCCATACAGGGCATTTGCCGCAAGCCATGCGTGCTTCGATGGCTATCCCTGCTGTCTTTTCCCCTGTTAGGCTTGGCAATATGGTCTTGACGGATGGCGGTATGAAGAACAACTATCCTGTGGACATTGCCAAGGAGATGGGAGCTGAGATTATCATCGGCGTTACCGTTCAGGGACCTCCCAAGACTGCCGACGAGATAAGAGGAACGATGGCTGTCCTCAACCAGATTATTGATGTAAACTGCAAGAACAAGGTAGAGGATAACCTTGCCATTACTGATATTCCTATGCGTGTGAATACGACGGGATACAATACTGCAAGTTTCTCGTCGGTTGCCATCGACACACTTATTCGCCGAGGCGAGGAAGAAGCTATGCGGCATTGGGATGAGTTGATGGCTTTGAAGAAGCGTCTCAATATCGACGAGTCGTCACATCCTGCCCCACATCAACCTTTGCACCCGAATGTGATGGATGAGCGACAGCGTGTCGTGGGTTTCACATTTAATAATATGACTGCGCAGGACGAGCGTTTCCTTCAGCAGAAGTTCCATCTTCACAAGACGGACAGCATTGATGGCGATTTGCAGCAACAGCTCACCACATCTATGCGTATGGACCTCTTCTACAAGACTGCCGAATGTCAACTGAAGCCGGTAGATGATGGCGTTCGCATCATACTGACGGCAGGCGAACGCAAGTCGGCACAGGTCCATGCAGGTTTGCGCTTCGACACAGAAGAGTATGCGGCAGTTCAGTTGGGACTCGATTTGCCTCTGAAGACAACGATACCGATGAATGCCGAGCTTACCGTTCGACTGGGCAAGCGCATTATGGCTCGAGGCGAGTTTATCGTGCATCCTCGCAGTTTCACAAGACCTTCGCTTAGCTATACTTTCCGCCGCAACGATTTGGATTTGTATGTAAAAGGTAAGCGTGACTACAATATCCTCTACAATCAGTTCCAAGCCGAAGCTTTGCCTATCAATTTCGACTATCGCCACTTCAACTTCCAGATAGGTTTGCGTTGGGATTACATGCACTATCGCAGTCAGCTTGGGTCCAGTTCGTCGAAGAGATTTCACTTCAAGAACGAACATTTCTTCAGCTATCGTGCCCGTCTCGACTACAATGGCGAGGACAACTGGAACTTCCCGACTCGAGGCGGTCGCTTCAGGGCTGAGTATGCATATCTGACAGACAATCTCGTCAGGCTCGACGGACGTCCAGGCTTGAATAAAATCAGTGCGGATTGGCGCAAGTCATTTACTTTCGGTAAGTATTTCACCCTTCAGCCTATGGTGTACGGTCGTCTGCTTTTGGGCAAAGTCGTTCCTCCTGTCTTTGGAAACGCTATCGGCGGCGACTGGTTTGGTCATTATATGGAGCAGCAGATGCCCTTCGCAGGTATAGGAAATCTGGAGTATGTCGGCAATCAGTTTATTGCGGCGCAGATTCAGGGACAGCTTCGCATCGCTTCCAGCCATTATGTCTTGCTTCGCCTATCAGGTGCACAGCAATCAGAGAAACTGAAAGAACTCTTCGACCACAAGACGTTGTTCGGCGTTCAGGGAGCTTACTTCTACAACACATTCATAGGTCCGATAGGCGCCTCTCTCGGCTATAGCAACCGCACGAAGAAGCCATACTTCTACTTGAACCTTGGGTATGAGTTCTAAACGTTGGATTGTCTGTTGTCTGTTGACCTTTTGTCGAGACTGCTCCCGCTCGGCAATACATACAAGCACGATATTGCCCTC